>NZ_JBFUCB010000422.1:0-5436 GCF_056405435.1 Rhizobacter sp. P1_G5
GCACGCTGGTGCTCGATGCCGGCCTGCAGCCGGTGCCGCCCGGCGTGGCCGGCGAGCTGTACCTGGGCGGCCTCGGCCTTGCGCGCGGCTACCTCGGCCGCGCGGGGCTGACCAGCGAACGTTTCGTCGCCGACCCGTTCGAGCCCGGCGAGCGGCTGTATCGCACCGGCGACCTCGCATGCTGGCGCGGTGACGGAGAGCTGGAGTACCTCGGCCGCATCGACCATCAAGTGAAGATCCGCGGCGTGCGCATCGAGCTCGGCGAGATCGAAGCCGGCCTGCTGGCGCAGCCGGGCGTGCGCGAGGCGGTGGTGGTCGCACGCGGCGGCGATCTGCTGGTGGCGTATGTGTCGGCACAACCCGGGCAGTCGCTCGATCCGCAAGCGCTGCGCGTGCAGCTCGCGACCCGACTGCCCGACGCGATGCTGCCGGCGGTGATCGCGGTGCTCGACACGCTGCCGCTGAACGCCAACGGCAAGATTGATCGCAACGCCTTGCCGGCCACCGGGCCTCAGGCGGCACGTGCCTGCGAGCCGCCGCAGGGCGAGGCCGAAACGGTGCTCGCGGCGATCTGGGCCGAGGTGCTGGGCGTCGAGCGCGTCGGCCGCGAAGACCGCTTCTTCGAACTCGGCGGGCATTCGCTGGCGGCCCTGCGCGTGCAGTCGCGGTTGCGCGAGCGGCTGGGCGTTGCGCTGCCGCTGCGCAGCCTGTTCGAGCAGGCGTCGCTCGCGGCGCTGGCTGCCGCCGTGCAGGCAGCGCGACCGGCCGCGGTGGCTGACGATGACGCGGCGCTGGACCGCATGGCCGATCTGCTGGCCACCCTGGAGACCTGAATGAGTTCACGCGCCCGCGACATCGCCGAGCGATTCACCCTGCTGCCGGCCGAGCGCCGCAGCGGGTTCCTGGCGCTGTTGCGCGAACAGGGCATGGCCTTCAGCCGCCTGCCGATGGTGCCGTGGCCGCCTGGCGACGAGCCTGATCCGATGTCGCATGCGCAGGCCCGCCAGTGGTTCCTGTGGCGGCTCGACCCGGCAAGCACCGCGTACCACATCGCCGGTGCACTGCG
This sequence comes from Rhizobacter sp. P1_G5, assembly GCF_056405435.1. NCBI lineage: Bacteria > Pseudomonadati > Pseudomonadota > Betaproteobacteria > Burkholderiales > Sphaerotilaceae > Rhizobacter > Rhizobacter sp. P1_G5. Next base: position 1,067 of record NZ_JBFUCB010000422.1, read on the forward strand.
GCTCAGCGGCCGGCTCGACGTGGCGGCGTTGCGCGCGAGCTTCAGCGCGCTGGTGGCGCGGCATGAATCGCTGCGCACGGTGTTCGATGCGCTGCCCGACGGGCTGGCGCGGCCGCGCGTGCTGCCGGTGGCAGACATCGAGCTTCCYGAGATCGACACCGATGAAGTCTCGCTCGCCGCCGAGCTGCAGCGCATCAACGCCGCGCCGTTCGACCTGGAGCGCGGCCCGCTGCTGCGCCTTGCGCTGCTGAAGCTCGCGCCGCAGGAGCATGTGCTGGCGGTCGTGATGCACCACATCGTGTCCGATGGCGCGTCGCTGCAGGTGATCGTCGGCGAGTTCGTGTCGCYGTACCCATCGCGCGTCGAGAAACGTTCGATCGCGTTGCCGCCGCTGCCGATCCGCTATGCCGACTACGCCCGCTGGCAGCGCCACGGGCTGGAGGCCGGCGAGCAGGCGCGCCAGCTGGCGTACTGGACGGCCCAGATCGGCACCGACCACCCGGTGCTGCAGCTGCCGACCGACCGCCCGCGCGCGGCCGATGCGCGGTTGCGCGCCGCGCAGCACGCGATCGACCTGCCGCCGGCGCTGGTGCAAGCGCTGCGCCAGCGCGCCGGTGCGCAGCAGGCCACGCTGTTCACGGCGCTGCTGGCCGGCTGGCAGGCGCTGCTCGCGCGCTGGAGCGGCCAGCACGACGTGCGGGTCGGCGTGCCGATCGCCAACCGGCAGCGCACCGAGACCGAGGGGTTGGTCGGCTTCTTCGTCAACACGCAGGTGCTGCGCAACGCGGTCGATGCGCGGATGGACCTCGCGCAGGTGCTGCGGCAGGCGCGTGATGCGGTGATGGGCGCGCAGGAGCACCAGGACCTGCCGTTCGAGCAGCTGGTCGACGCGCTGCAGCCCGAGCGCAGCCTCGGCACGCACCCGCTGTTCCAGGTGCTCTACAACCACCAGCGCCGCAACCATGCGCTGCTGGCGCAGCTTCCGGGCCTGCGCGTGCAGGAGCAGCCGCTGGGCGAGCTGGCCGCGCAGTTCGAGCTGACGCTCGACACGCTGGAGCATGCGGACGGCCGCGTGCAGGCGGTGTTCAGTTATGCGGATGACTTGTTCGAGGCGGCGACGATCGCGCGGCTGGCGCGGCAGTACCTCGCGATGCTGGCGGCGCTGGCGTGGCAGCCGCAGACGGCGCTCGGCGAGGTCGACCTGCTCGATGTGCAGGAGCGTGCGCAGCTGCAGGCCTGGGGCGTCAATGCGCCGCAGCCGGTGGGCAGCGAGTGGGTGCACCAGGCGTTCGAGCGGCATGCGCGGAGTCATCCCGAGGCGCCGGCGGTGCTGCACGGCGATGGCGTGTTGAGCTACGGCGAGCTGGACCGGCGTGCAAATCGGCTCGCGCAGCGGCTGGTTGCGCTCGGTGTCGGGCCGGAAAGCCGGGTGGCGGTGTCGCTGCCGCGTTCGTTCGAGCTGATCGTCGCGCTGCTGGCCGTGCTGAAGGCGGGCGGAGCCTATGTGCCGCTGGACCCGTCGCACCCGGCGGACCGGATCGCGTTCATGCGCGAGGACTGCGGCGCGGCGCTGCTGCTGACGGCGGATTCGGTGCGCGAGCTGGAGGCGCAAGGCGGGGCTGACACGGATCCCGAGGTTCCGTTGCACGCCGGCAGCCTCGCCTACGTGATCTACACCTCCGGCTCGACCGGCCGGCCGAAGGGCGTGGCCGTGGCGCACGGGCCGCTCGCGATGCACTGCCGCGACACGGCGCTGCTGTACGAGATGGGTCCGGCGACGCGCGAACTGCACTTCCTGTCGTTCTCGTTCGACGGCGCGCACGAGCGRCTGCTGACGGTGCTCGGCTGTGGCGCCTCGCTGCTGCTGCGCGACGAGGCGCTGTGGACGCCGGCGCAGACGCTCGCGGCGATGCGCGAGCGCGGCGTGACGAACGCCGGCTTCCCGCCGGCCTACCTGCAGGCCCTGGCGCAAGGCGCCGAAGAACATGGCGGCGGCCCGCCGCTCGCGCTGCTGTCGTTCGGCGGCGAGGCGATGCCGCGCGCCGGCCTGCAGGCGGTGCGCGAGCACCTGCGGCCGCGGCTCTTGATCAACGGCTACGGCCCGACCGAGGCGGTCGTCACGCCGGTGCTGTGGAAGGCGCGCGGCGATGCGCCCGAGATTGCCACCGCCTACGTGCCGATCGGCTGCCCCTGTGGCGACCGCACCGCGCGCGTGCTCGATGCCGGGATGAACCTGCTGCCGCCCGGCGCAGCCGGCGAGCTGTACCTGGGCGGCGCCGGGCTCGCGCGCGGCTACCTGGGGCGCGCAGGGTTGACGGCGGAGCGCTTCGTCGCCGATCCGTTCGATGCGCAGGGCGGGCGGCTGTACCGCACCGGCGACCTGGTGCGCTGGATCGTCGATGCGCAGGGCGAGGGCCAGCTCGAGTACCTCGGGCGCATCGACCAGCAGGTGAAGGTGCGGGGCTTCCGGATCGAGCTGGGCGAGGTCGAGGCCCGGTTGATGCCGCTGGCCGGCGTGGCCGAAGCGGTGGCGAGCGTGCAGCAGGGGGCGGGCGGCGCGCGGCTGGTGGCGCACGTCACTGCGCGGCCCGGCGTGCTGCTGGTGCCAACCGAACTGCGCGCGCAGCTCGCGGCGCAATTGCCGGACTACCTGGTGCCGGCGGCCATCGCGGTGATGGACGTGCTGCCGCTGACACCGAACGGCAAGGTCGACCGGCGCGCGTTGCCGCTGATCGAGGCCCAGGCCGACGGCGACCGCTACGAGGCACCGCAGGGCGAGGTCGAGCAGGTGCTCGCGACGCTGTGGTCCGAGCTGCTGGGCGTGCCGCGGGTCGGCCGCCATGACAACTTCTTCGACCTGGGCGGCGATTCGATCCTGAGCCTGCAGATCGTCGCGCGGCTGCGCGCACGGGGCTGGACGCTGACGCCGCGCCAGGTGTTCGAGCGGCAGACGCCGGCGCTGCTGGCGCCGCTCGCGCAGGCCGAGACTTTGCGCGCGGCGCGTACGGCGAAGGAACCCGTGGGCGAGGTACCGCTGCTGCCGATCCAGCATGAGTTCTTCGCGCTGCCGATGAAAAACCGCCACCACTGGAACCAGTCGCTGCTGCTGCACAGCCGCGAGCCGCTGCAGCCCGGCGCGCTCGCGCAGGCCCTCGCGGCGCTGGTGCGGCATCACGACAGCCTGCGGCTGCGTTTCACGCAGGATGCGGCGGGCGCGTGGCACCAGGGCTATGCGGCGCTCGACGAGAGCCTGCAGCGCGAGTTGCTGTGGATGCGGCGGGCGGCAGACGCGCAGCAGATCGAGGCCTTGTGCGACGAGGTGCAGCGCAGCCTCGACATCTCGCGCGGCCCGTTGCTGCGCGGCCTCGCGATCGAGGTAGCCGACGGCAGTTGGCGGCTGATGCTGGCGGTGCATCACCTGGTGGTGGATGGGGTGTCGTGGCGCATCCTGCTCGAAGACCTGCAGCGGGCGTATGCGCAGTGCGTGGCGGGTCAGGCCGTGGAGTTGCCGCCGAAGACCAGCAGCTACCAGGCGTGGAGCGAGGCCCTCGCAGCCCGGATGCCAATCCGGGACGCGGCGTTCGATGAAGACCCCGGATTGGCATTCGGGCTGCCGATCGCGCGGCCCGACGGCAGCAACCTCGCCGGACAGCAGGTCACGACCGAACTGCGCCTCGATGCCTCGCAGACCGAGGCCTTGTTGAAGCACGCCCCCGCGGCGTACCGCACCCAGGTCAACGACCTGCTGCTGACGGCGTTGGGCCGTGCGCTGTGCGGCTGGAGCGGCCGCGCGCGCATCCGCATCGACCTCGAAGGCCATGGCCGCGAGGACATCTCCGACGAGATCGACCTGTCGCGCACGGTCGGCTGGTTCACCAGCCTGTTCCCGGTGGTGCTGGATCCGCTGGGCGAGCCCGGGGCGGCGTTGAAGCGCGTCAAGGAGACCTTGCGCGCCGTGCCGCTGCGCGGCCTGGCGCACGGCGTGCTGAAGCACAGGGGGCCGCCCGAGGTGCGGGAGGCGCTGCGCGCACTGCCACCGTCGCAGGTGGTTTTCAACTACCTCGGCCAGTTCGACGGCAGCTTCGACGAGGCCGCGGCCTGGCGACCGGCGTCTGAAAGCGCGGGTGCAGCGGTGGATGCATCGGCACCGCAGGCGCACGAGTTCTCGATCGACGGCCAGGTCTACGACGGCCAGCTCGCGCTGAACGTGCGCTACAGCCCGGCCCGGCACGACGCGGCCGAGGTGCGGCGTTTCGTCGAAGCGTTCCGTGGCGAGCTGCTGGGGTTGATCGCGCATTGCAGCGCAGGAGCGCTCGGCGTCACGCCCTCGGACTTCCCGCTGGCGCGCATCGACCAGCCCACGCTCGATG
>NZ_JBFUCB010000423.1:0-5435 GCF_056405435.1 Rhizobacter sp. P1_G5
CCTCGCGACCATGCTCAACGCGCGGCAACTGGACCTGGCCGTGCTGTTCGAGACCGATGGCGCCCGGCGCTGGAGCGTGCTGCCGCTGCTCGAGGAGCGGCTGTTCGTGATAGGCCGGCGTGACCTGCCGGGCATGCCGACCGGCCGCAGCGTGCGCATCGCGCGGCTGGCCAGTCTGCCGCTGGTTCTGCCCAGCGGCACGCACGGGCTGCGCGCGATCCTCGATGCCGCTTTCGCACGCGAGCGTTGTGTGCCCCACGTCGTGCTCGAGATCGACGGCCTGGCGGTGCTGATGGACGCGGTGCGGGCCGGACTGGCGGCGACCATCCAGCCCGGCGCCGCGACGGTGCGCCTGCCGGCCGACGAAATGGCGCGCATCGAACTGGCGGAGCGCAGCGCGCGGCGGCGCAACCTGTTGGCCAGCCTCTCCGACGACGAGCTGTCGCCGGCCGCGCTGGCAGCACGCGTGGTGCTTCGCAGGGTGGCCGCCGGGCTGGTCGCGCAGCAGCGCTGGCCCGGCGCGACCCTTCACGAACCCTGAACACCACTTGCCCTGGAGCCGTCTACCGTCCCGACGCGAGCGTCCCTACAGTGCGTCTCCATGCGAAGAGGAGACGATCAGATGCTCGACGTGCTGGTGATCGGCGGCGGGAATGCTGCGTTGTGTGCTGCACTGATGGCACGCGAGGCTGGCGCGTCGGTGATGCTGGTTGAGGCCGCGCCACGCGAATGGCGCGGTGGCAATTCGCAGCACACGCGCAATCTGCGCTGCATGCACGACGCGCCGCAGGACGTGCTGGTCGATGCCTACCCCGAAGAGGAGTATTGGCAAGACCTGCTGAAGGTGACCGGCGGTATCACCAACGAAGCACTTGCGCGCCTGACAATCCGCGCTTCGTCGAACTGCCGCGATTGGATGCGCAAGCACGGCGTGCACTTCCAGCCGCCGCTGTCGGGAGCCCTGCACGTGGCACGCACAAACGCATTCTTCATGGGCGGTGGCAAGGCGCTGGTCAACGCCTACTTTCGCAGTGCCGAGAAACTGGGCGTGCAGATCCGCTATGACACGCCGGTGGTGTCGGTCGAACTCGACGGAGATCGCTTCGTCGCCGCCTGCACTGCCAGCGGCGAGCGCATCGAGGCCAGAAGCTGTGTGCTGGCTGCCGGTGGCTTCGAATCCAACCGCGATTGGCTGCGCGAGGCCTGGGGCCGGAACGGGCGCGGCGAGTGGCCCTCCGACAACTTCCTGATCCGCGGCACGCGATTCAACCAAGGCGTGCTGCTCAAATCCATGATGGAGGCCGGCGCCGATTCGATTGGCGATCCGACGCAGGCGCACATGGTGGCGATCGACGCGCGCGCGCCGCTGTACGACGGCGGCATCTGCACGCGGATCGACTGTGTCTCGCTCGGCGTCGTCGTCAATCGCGAAGCGCAGCGCTTCTACGACGAGGGCGAGGACTTCTGGCCCAAGCGCTATGCGATCTGGGGCCGTCTCGTGGCACAGCAACCCGGCCAGATCGGCTACTCGATCATCGACCAGAAGGCGATCGGCCGCTTCATGCCCCCGGTCTTTGCCGGTGTCACGGCGAACACGCTGGCGGAACTGGCCAGCAGGCTGGGTCTGCCCGAGCGGGCTTTCGTGCACACCGTGGAGGCATACAACGCCGCCTGCCGTCCCGGCAGTTTCGACCATACGGCACTGGACGACTGCCGTACCGAGGGGCTGACACCCGCCAAGACCCATTGGGCACGGCCGATCGATACGCCACCCTATTGCGGCTACGCGCTCAAGCCCGGCGTCACCTTCACCTACCTGGGCCTCAAGGTCAACGACAAGTCCGCCGTGCACTTCGGTGGCCGCCCCAGCCCCAATCTGTTCGTCGCCGGCGAAATGATGGCCGGCAACGTGCTCGGTCAGGGCTACACGGCAGGGGTCGGCATGTCGATCGGCACCGCATTCGGCCGCATCGCCGGCACGCAGGCGGCCTTGGCTGCACGCAAGGAGTTCGAACATGCAGCAGCTTGAATCATTGGCCCGCGAAGCGGTGGCGCTTGCCGCCGGCAGCCGCACGGTCATACCGATCCTCAGCGCCCGTGAGGCTGAGGTCGGCCGCCAGATGCAGATCTGCAATGCCTGCCGCTACTGCGAGGGCTTTTGCGCGGTGTTCCCGGCGATGACGCGGCGGCTGGAGTTCGGCAAGGCCGACATCCACTTCCTGGCCAACCTGTGCCACAACTGCGGCGCCTGCCTGCATGCGTGCCAGTACGCGCCGCCGCACGAGTTTGCTGTGAACGTGCCGCAGGCGATGGCCCGGGTGCGTGGCCAGACCTATGTCGACTACGCGTGGCCACCGGCCCTGGGCGCGCTGTACCAGCGCAACGGCCTGACGCTGTCGCTGGCATTGGCCACGGGCCTGGCACTGTTCCTGATCCTGGCCGTGGCCGTCAACGGCACGTTGTGGGGCGGGCAGCCCGGCGGCAACTTCTACAACCTGTTCCCTCACAACCTTCTGGTCGGCTTGTTCGCGCCGGTGTTCCTGTTCGCAACCCTGGCCTTGGCGATGGGGGTGCGCGGCTTCTGGCGAGACGTCACGCCTGCCACCAGCGGCGCATCCTTGAGCGGACGCGCGGCTGCGGAGGCCACGGACGCGGTGCTGCGCCTGAAGTACCTCGACGGTGGCCATGGTATGGGCTGCAACAACGACGACGACGCCTTCACCCTCGCGCGCCGGCGCTTCCACCACTTCACTTTCTATGGCTTCCTGCTGTGCTTTGCGGCGACCAGCGTGGCGACGATCTACCACTACGCGTTCGGCTGGACGGCGCCCTACGAACTGCCCGGCCTGCCCAAGCTGCTCGGCGTGGTCGGCGGTGTGAGCCTGATGATCGGCACGGCAGGGCTGTGGCACCTGAACCGCCGGCGCCATCCCTTGCATGGCGACGCCGTACAAAGACCGATGGACCTGGGATTCATTGCCTTGTTGTTCCTCACCAGCGCCAGCGGACTGGCACTCTGGCTGGGCCGCGGCACGCCCGCCCTGGCCGTGCTGCTGTGCCTGCACCTTGGCGCGGTGATGGCCTTGTTCGCCACGCTGCCCTACGGCAAGTTCGGGCACGGCATTTTCCGCAGCGCGGCCCTGTTGCGGCATGCGATCGAAAAGCGCCAGCCCAACTCGATCGGTCTGGCGGCCGACTGAAGACCACTCACAACACTCTTTCCGGAGATCCGCGATGAACAAATCCCACCTGCTGCACGCCACGGCGCAAGCTTTCGCTGCGCTGTTGCTGAGCGGCCCCAGCCGTGCACAGGACTTCCCACCCAAGAAGCCGGTCACGCTGGTCGTGGGTTTTGCCGCCGGCGGCGCGGCCGATGCAGCGGCCCGCCTGATCGCCAAGAAGCTGGGCGAGAACATCGGCCAAACCGTTGTCGTCGACAACAGGGCCGGCGCCGGCGGCAACATCGCGCACCAGCAGGTGGCCAACGGTCCGGCCGACGGCACGATGCTGCTGTTCGGCTCGGTCGGCCCGCTGACCATCGCTCCGCACGTGATGAAGGTCAGCTACGACCCGTTCAAGGATCTGGCGCCGGTGTCGGGTGGCGTCAACTTCCCCAACGTGCTGGTGGTCCACAAAGGCGTGGGCGTGAAGACGCTGGCCGAGTTCGTGACCTTGGCGAAGAAGAAGCCGGGTGGCTTGGACTACGCCTCCACCGGCGCGGGATCGGCATCTCACCTGGCGGGCGAACTCTTCAGCCAGCGCGCCGGAATCGAGATGACCCACGTGCCCTACAAGGGCGGCGCGCCGGCCCTGCAGGACCTGCTGGGYGGACGCATCGCATCCTATTTCTCGGCGCCGCCCACTGCGCTGCCGCACGTGGAGGCCGGAAATCTCGTCCCGCTGGCCACCACGGGTCCGACGCGTCCGGCCTACATGCCCAACATCCCGACGGTCGCGGAGTCCGGCTACCCCGGCTTCGAGGCACTGAACTGGTATGCCTTCGTGGCACCGGGCAAGACGCCCACGCCGATTCTGGATCGCTGGAACGTCGAGATCGTGAAGGTGCTCAACGACCCGAGCGTGAAAGACGCGCTGGATAAGCACGGGCTGACCCCGCAGCCCACGACGCGCGCCGAGTTGACGGCCTTCATGAAGAAAGAAGACGCGAAGTGGAGCACCGTCGTGCGGGAACGCAAGATCACGGCCAACTGAAGCGGACCTGAGGGCCTGGTCTGATCAATCACAGCTTCCATGACGACCGCAAGGTCAGCGATGCCGACCACAGTTTCCGAATCGATCTGCTCGCCCGCCACCTGGCCGCGCAAGCCCTTTGCACGCACTCGGGCCGAACATGAACCGCCGCACGGGCGCAGAACACGCACCAACTCAGCTGCCTGTATTGGCATCACCCCTGGCGCAGCTGAATGCCGACACACCCCGGATGTCCGCTCGAGCGGGTGGACGCGCACCCCTTAGGGGTCGGTAGTGCCGCTTCACCGTCCGCTGTCCGGCCCAGCCGCAACAGGCAGTAATGAGCCGGTACTTGCCGTCAGCGACGGGCCGCTGCTGTAGATGGTGGCCGACAGCAACGGGTCGACTGTGTGAGTTCCCGGGCGCGCAGAGCGGACGTCCCGCCGCGCCAGGTCGAGGCGCAGACGAACCGCTTTCCATCCAGCGTTGCCGAGGGCGCCTCTCAGTGTCAGCAGTGCCGCGGTGAGCGGACATTCGAAGTCTCCCGCTGACCGGCCGCAACCGCTGCAAGGCGGTCAGTCAGCAACGGTACGTGTGACGGTATTCGTAGTGAGGCACGGCCTTTATCTCGTCTGTACAGAGGGAGGCACCATGCCGATTGATCATCCAGTGGGAGTGGTTCGCGGCTGACGGACGTGTTCCTCAACTGTCTTTCGGCGCTACGGCGCTGAAGGCATGTCCTCGGAAGCTGACGCTGCCCCCAGGCTGCGGCGCAGGCGCTGGAACTCCGCCGAGCCGCGCAATGCGGCCCGCCCCGCCTCCTGCAGCCGCTCCACGTCCTGCGGCGCGATCGTGAAGGCCGTCGGTACTTGCAGCACGCTGCGTCGCAACGCCGGGTCGTCGATGTCACGCAGGCTGATGCTGATCACGTTGATCTGCGCATCGGCCGCGAACGGGCTCCCCTGTACGCCGCGCTGAGCGTGAAGCTCGCGACTCCAGCGCTGCACGTCTTCATCGAGCATCGCCAGCGTCACCTGCGTCTCGCGGGCGCCGGCACCGAACAGCAGCGCATCCATCACCTGGCCGGTGCTCGGCACCCGGTCGCTGCGGTCGATGCGTTCGGCCAGGTCGCGCTCCGAGTTCACGGCGATCAGCAGCAGTTGGCGGATCGACCCGGGAGCAGCACCGCGGAAGGTCGCCTGGAACGAACCACCGGCCACCACCTGGTCGATCAAGGACCGCAC
>NZ_JBFUCB010000424.1:0-5435 GCF_056405435.1 Rhizobacter sp. P1_G5
CTGCCGGATCGGCAGGCCCATGCGGCGCGCCACGTGGCCGGCGCAGATGTTGCCGAAGTTGCCCGACGGCACCGCGAAGCTGACTTGCGCCGCCCCGTCGCGCGTGGCCTGCAGCCAGCCGGCGAAGTAGTACACCACCTGCGCGAGCAGCCGCGCCCAGTTGATGGAATTGACGGTGCCGATGCGGTGCGCGCGCTTGAACGCCAGGTCGTTCGACACCGCCTTGACGATGTCCTGGCAATCGTCGAACACGCCTTCGATCGCGATGTTGTGGATGTTCGGATCCTGCAGGCTGAACATCTGCGCCTGCTGGAACGGGCTCATGCGGCCGTGCGGGCTCAGCATGAAGACGTTGATGCCCTGCTTGCCGCGCATCGCATGCTCGGCGGCGCTGCCGGTGTCGCCCGAGGTCGCGCCGAGGATGTTCAGCGTCTCGCCGCGGCGGCCCAGTTCGTACTCGAACAGGTTGCCGAGCAGCTGCATCGCCATGTCCTTGAAGGCGAGCGTCGGGCCGTTCGACAGGCCTTCCAGGTACAGCCCGGGGCGCAGCGCCGTCAGCGGCGCGATCTGCTCGGAGCCGAACACGGCCTTCGTGTAGGTCTTCGCGGTCAGCGCGCGCAGGTCAGCCGCCGGGATGTCGTCGATGTAGAGCGACAGGATCTCGAAGGCCAGCGCGTGGTACGGCAGCTCGCGCCAGCGCGCGAGCGTCGCCGCGTCGACCTGCGGGTAGTGCGTCGGCAGGTACAGGCCGCCGTCGGGCGCGAGGCCCTCGAGCAGGATGTCGGAGAAGCCGCGCTGGGTGGCATCGCCACGGGTGCTGATGTATTTCACGACAGCTCTTCCTTGCGGATGCGCACGATCGGCGACAGCACCGTGGGCAGCGCCTGCATCTGCGCGAGCGCCTTGTTCATCTCGCCCTCGACGGTGTCGTGGGTCAGGATGATCACGTCGGTGTGGGCCTCGCCTTCGGCCGACTCCCGTTGCAGCAGCGCATCGATCGAGATCCCGTGCTCGGCCAGGATGCCGGTGATGCGCGCCAGCACGCCGGCCTGGTCGGCCACCTGCAGCCGCAGGTAGAACGAGGTGACGACCTGTTCCATGCCGAGGATCGGCGTGTCGGTGAGCTGGTTCGGCTGGAAGGCCAGGTGCGGCACTCGGTGGTCGGGGTCGGCGGTGTGCAGCCGGGTGATGTCGACCAGGTCGGCGACCACGGCGGAGGCCGTCGGCTCGGAGCCGGCGCCCTTGCCGTACGACAGCGTCGTGCCGACCGCATCGCCGTGCACGACGACGGCGTTCATCGCGCCCTCGACGTTGGCGATCAGCCGCTTCGACGGCACCAGCGTCGGGTGCACGCGCAGCTCGATGCCGGCGTTCTTGCCGAGGTCGTCGCGCCGCTTCGTGATGCCCAGCAGCTTGATGCGGTAGCCGAGCTGCTCGGCGTAGGTGATGTCGGCGGCCTGCAGCTTCGTGATGCCCTCGATGTGGGCGCGCTCGAACTGCACCGGCGTTCCGAACGCGATCGCGCTCATGATGGTCAGCTTGTGCGCGGCGTCGACGCCCTCGATGTCGAAGGTCGGGTCGGCCTCGGCATAGCCCAGGCGCTGCGCCTCCTTCAGCACCGCGTCGAAATCGAGGCCCTTGGCCCGCATCTCCGACAGGATGAAGTTGGTGGTGCCGTTGATGATGCCGGCGATCCATTCGATGCGGTTGGCCGACAGGCCCTCGCGCAACTGCTTGATGATCGGGATGCCGCCGGCCACCGCGGCCTCGAAGGCCACCATCACGCCCTTGGCATGCGCCGCCGCGAAGATCTCGGTGCCGTGCACCGCGAGCAGCGCCTTGTTGGCGGTGACGACGTGCTTGCCGGCCGCGATGGCTTCCATCACCAGCGTCTTCGCGATGTCGTAGCCGCCGATCAGCTCGACGACGATGTCGATCGCCGGGTTCGCGATGACCTCGCGCGCATCGGCCACCACCTTCGCGGCATCACCGACGATGCCGCGCGCCCGCTCGACGTTGCGTGCCGCCACCATCGTGATCTGAATGCTGCGGCCGGCGCGACGCCGAATTTCCTCCTGATTGCGCTGCAGCACGTTGAACGTGCCGCTGCCGACGGTACCGAGGCCGAGCAGACCGACTTGGATGGGTTTCATGGTGCGAGAACGCCCGATGCGGGCTGGTTGAGGAATCGGTGCAAAAAAATCAGTGCGAATGACGCTTGCGGTAGTGGTCGAGGAAGCGCGCGATGCGGCCGATCGCGTCGGAGAGGTCGTCGGAGTTCGGCAGGAACACGAGCCGGAAGTGATCGGGCTGCAGCCAGTTGAAGCCGGTGCCCTGCACGATCAGCACCTTCTCGTCGGCGAGCAGGTCGTAGGCGAACTGCTGGTCGTCGGCGATCGGGTAGAGCTTGGGATCGAGGCGCGGGAACATGTACAGGGCCGCCTTCGGCTTCACGCAGCTGACGCCGGGGATCTGCGTCAGCAGCTGGTGCGCGAGGTCGCGCTGGCGGCACAGCCGGCCGCCGGGGGCGACCAGGTCCTTGATGCTCTGGTAGCCGCCAAGCGCAGTCTGGATCGCGAGCTGGCCGGGCGTGTTGGAGCACAGGCGCATCGACGCGAGCATGTTCAGCCCCTCGATGTAGTCGCGCGCATGGCGCTTCTCGCCGGAGACGATCATCCAGCCGGCGCGGTAGCCGCAGGAGCGGTAGTTCTTGCTGAGGCCGTTGAAGGTGACGAACAGCACGTCGGTCGCGAGCGACGCGATGCTGGTGTGGGTGTTGCCGTCGTACAGCGTCTTGTCGTAGATCTCGTCGGCGAACACGATCAGCTGGTGCTGGCGCGCGACCTCGACGATCTCGCGCAGCAGGCTGTCGGGGTACAGCGCGCCGGTCGGGTTGTTCGGGTTGATCACGACGATCGCCTTGGTGTTCGGCGTGATCCTGGCCTTGATGTCGGCGATGTCGGGGAACCAGTCGCTCTGCTCGTCGCAGACGTAGTGCACCGCGGTGCCGCCCGAGAGGGCCACCGAGGCGGTCCACAGCGGGTAGTCGGGCGCCGGCACCAGGACTTCGTCGCCGTCGTTGAGCAGCGCGTTCATGCTCATCGCGATCAGCTCGGAGGCGCCGTTGCCGAGGTAGACATCGTCGACGGTGACGCCGGCGATGTTCTTCTCCTGCGAGTAGTGCACGACCGCCTTGCGCGGCGCGAACAGCCCCTTCGAGTCGGTGTAGCCGGCCGAGTGCGGCAGGTTGCGGATCATGTCCTGCACGATCTCGTCCGGCGGTTCCAGGCCGAACACCGCGAGGTTGCCGATGTTCAGCTTGATGATCTTCTGGCCCTCTTCCTCCATCTGCCGGGCCTTCTCGAGCACGGGCCCGCGGATGTCGTAGCAGACGCTGGCGAGCTTGCTGGACTTGGAGATGGGTTTCAACGGGGGCTCCGGCGGGGTCAGGAGAGCGGAATTTTGGCACAGCGCTGCTGTGTGCCCGGTCATAGCAAGCTTTCGCCCGCACGGTCGCCATGACAGGAAGAATCTTCTTCGTTCATCGTGCCTGTGAGTGCCGAACCGTCCCCCGCGCTGTCGCCTCCACCACTCAGGAAGGTGCTCGCGATCACACGCCGCTGTTCCAGGTTCTCACGAATCCTTTGCTCCCGTGGTGTCGGAAGYGTCGCCGTCACGTCCGTCGACGAGCTTCGGGTGACGATGACCTCGGCCAACCGTGTGACGGTATCGGGATGGGCACTGCCGTCCGGATCGGCCAGGTAGTTGGCGCTGCGCGCGCGAGCGCCACCGGTCGCAGCATTGAGCAAGGACCCGACGAAAAGGAAGAAGGTTTCGACATCGGGGTAGCCCAGCCGGCTGCACAGCGTTGCCAGCGAGCCGAAGGCATCGTTGCCGGTCGCCGCCGTCGCGATCCGTGCCGACGCGTTCTGCACGAGATGCCGGCGAAACTTCGGCAGGCCGTCTTCATCGCCCACGACACAGGGCTGGCGATCCACGACACAGACCAGGGGCTGGTCCGGTGGCGATTCGAGCCCCACCAGAGCGGGACACCACGCCACCAGCTTGCTCGCGAGGTCGGGCCAGAAGCCGTCCAAGGTCTCGTTCACAGGCCCGTAGACGCTCTTGAACTCGATGCCGATCGCCTCGTGGGCCAGGCAGGTCCGCAACTGGATCAGTGAAATCAGGTTCTTGCCGAATGCCTGCCCGCCCCCCAGGGCTCCTGCCGACGAGATGGCATAGAGGGCATCCCGCAACAGCCACACCCGCCACTGTTCGTCGTCCGTCAGCTTGATGAACTCCTTCCCGCCCTGCGGGTTGATGATGCAGCGGCACAACGAGAGCCCGGACGTCCATCGGCTTCGTGAACCGGACTGCAGCAGATCACGGAACGGACGCGCGACCAGGCCGGTGATCTGCGCCTGCACGGGTATCAGCGCGCATCGGAAGGCATGCTCGATCAGATCGCCTGACATCTGCGCCGCTGCCTTGATCTCGCACAGGCTGGCGTTCTGCGACAGCATGCCACCCTGCCAAGGTTCGGGCTCGAAGGCCGACGTGCCGTTGCCTCCCGGGCTGCCTTGCGATGATCGCGCCTGGGCATCGAAGGAAGCCAACCCGACCAGGAAGAAGCTCACCGGCAATGCCCACGGCAGGATCAGCGAGGTCCACCGCATCAGGTTGAAGCATTTCGACTCGGCGTAGCGGCCGAGTTGCGCGTCTGCCGGCCGGCGGAACGCCTGCGTGTTGACGATCTTCTTCTGGAAGAACCGGTCCACCCCGATGAACGCCAGGGCCACGGTCAGACCCAGGATCGTCACCAGCGGCCAGGCATGCCCGTCCACGGCGCCGAGAAAGGCTTCCATGGCGGATGAGATCGCCCACGACGCGAACAGCATCGCAATCCAGTGGCAGCCCCCTTCCCGCACGCCGTTCAGGGTGGATCGAAGCACCCACGGCATGCGCTCGAACAGCGGCGCCTTCACGGGGATGTCGGGGGARGGCTCCTGAGCGATGCCCTCCTCCTCCGGCAGCATCGAACCGATTTGGTCCTCGACCTGGGAGAGGAACGGCTGGCGCAATTGCGCCAGCAGAGCCGCCACCGCGTCGTAGACGTCCCGCGGCAGCTCATCGGATCGGAAGAGGGAGACCACCTGGCATTGCGCCAGCAGATGGATCGACAACATGCCCACCGACCCTCTCAGCATCCTGTTTTCGACCACCACGAGGACAAGCTCCTTCAGTGCCTCACGCAGTTCCCCGCCTCGCCCCTCCATGGCACAGCCGGCTGCGTGGTTCAGCAGGATCCTGCATTCGCGTTGCAATTGCTCCGAGGGCGCCTCGACGTCTTTTCTCACCTGGAGCCAGTCGCAGGCCACCGGCATCATGTCCCGCTTGCGCAGGTTCTTGAGCTGCTTGATGGCAGTCTCCAGGGC
>NZ_JBFUCB010000425.1:0-5416 GCF_056405435.1 Rhizobacter sp. P1_G5
TCGGCATGCTGCAGCACCTCGGCCGGAATGCCGCCGTAGCGGCGCTGGATCTCGGCAATGAAGGCCTCGTCGGGCAGGCGGTGCAGCGGCGCATCGGCGGCCGGCCAGTGCGGCGGCCGGCGGCCCGACACGATCAGCTGCGAAGGCACCGGCGCGCCGGCCGCTTGCAGCGCACGCGCCACCTCGGCCGCCAGCACGGCGCCCATGCTGTGGCCGAAGAACGCGAACGGCTTGTCGTCGAGTTCGGGGCGCAGCGCCGGCAGCAACGCATCGATCAAGGCCGGCATGCGGTCGATCGGCGGCTCGTCGAGCCGGTTCGCGCGGCCGGGCAGTTGCACCGCGACCAGCTCCAGCTCGGCCGGCAGGCCGGCGAGCCACGGGCGATACACCGCGGCGCCGACACCGGCATGGTGAAAGCAGAACAGCCGGGCTCGCGCCGCGGGGCGGGGAGTGAACCGTTGCAACCAGGGATTTGGGCTCATCGCACGACGCCGTCGACAAGGGAGTCGAGCCCGCCCAAGTGCGGCCTGTGATCCTCCGTGTCTTTCCAGTGAAGCAATGTAAAGTCAAAGGGCGTCGCGACACCCTCGGGACGACCCCCCATCTGAGTGAAACTGCGCCCCCTGGAATGCGTGGGTCAGCGGGCGGTTTTCGTCGGCTTTTGCAAGGCCTCGTCGAGCGCCTGCTGCGCCTGCGCCTGCCAGCGGTCGTGCAGCGCGAGCGCGGCCCGCGCGGCCTGCTCCGCCTCGTCGCGACGGCCGAGCGCCATCAGCGTGTCAGACAGATTGATGAAGGCCGCCGCGCTGCGGTGCTGTTCGGCCGCGGCGCGGAACACATCGGCCGCCCGYTCCACCTCGCCGCTCGCGCGCAGGCTGTTGCCCCAGCCGATCTGCAGGCTCAGCGTGCCGGGCCAGCGCTGCAGCGCCGACGCATACACGCGGGCCGCGACGGCCGGTGGCGCGCTGCGCTCGAAACCGACGGCGGCCTCGATGGCAGCTTCTGCGTGCGCGGTGGCCGGCCACTCGCCCGGCGGCAACGCGACGAAGGCCCAGAAGCCGGAGCGGCCCCAGGTGTGCTCGAAGGTCGACAGCGGCAGCCGCTCGCGCTCGGTGCGGCCGGAGCGCAGCAGCAGCTCGCCGCGCGGCAGGTCGTGCCCGACGACGACCGCGTAGTGCCACAGCGGCACGAACGACAGCCCCAGGTTCTGCAGCACGACGACCGGATGGCCGGCCGCCAGCTCGCGCAGCAGCGCGTCGAGCTCGCCGGGAATGCGCGTCGCGACCGCGCCGTGGCGGCGGGCACCGGCCAGCATCTCGGTCTGCAGGCTGCCGGCGCGTGCAGGCACGAACACCTCGTCGGCGAGCGCCGCCGGGTCGGCTGCGATGCCGGCCGCGCCGAGCGCGGTGGCCAGCGCCGCCGGGCCGCACCGGTGGTCGGTCTGCGGGGAGAACGGCGTGGCGTGCAGCTCGACCACCGGCGGCAGCCCGGCCGGCGGGTGCGCGCGCAGCGCAGCGGTCTGCACCGCGCAGCCGGTGAGGACGACGCTCAGCGCCAGCAGCGCGGCGCGCATCGCGTCAACGGATCGGCCGCGTGAACGGAAACACCTTCGTGTAGCCGAGGATGTCGGTGATCAGCAGCAGCACCAGCACGAAGATCAGCGAGCCGACGACGTCGTTGGCACCCGCGGGCGCGCGGTCGATCTCGGCGCCCAGCCGCGCGGCCTCGGCATCGCTCAGCGCGGCGACGCGCAGGCGGGCCTGCTCGAGGTCGACACCGCGTTCTGCCAGCACGCGGGCCACGTCCTCGCGCTCCAGCGCCGCCAGCAGGCGCTCGCGCTGCACGGCGCCGCTGGTGACGCCCTCGCTCTCGGCGACCTGCTCGGCGCTGATCGTCACCGCATGCGCCGGCAGGCCGGCGAGGGCCAGGCTGGCGGACAGCAATAGGGACAGGAGGCGGGTGGCGGGGCGCATGCGGATCTCCGGCAGGGGAAGGCCATCGTAGCAAGCCGGCCCCCGGCGCGCGAGCCTGATAGGCTCCGGGTCTGCGTCGGTGCGTGTCGCGCCGCGCCCATCCCCTCCTCCGCCCGCCGTGACCTCTCCCCGCCATTCGATGAGCCCCGCCGTCGTGGTGCTCTCGCTGATCCTGCTGCTCGGGATCCRGCCGGTCACGACCGACCTGTACCTGCCGGCCTTGCCGATGCTGACCCGCGCGCTCGAGGCGCCGGTGTCGGCGGCGCAGCTGACGCTGTCGGCGCTGATCATCTGCTTCGGCGTCGGCCAGCTGGTGTGCGGGCCGCTGGCCGACCGCTTCGGCCGCCGGCCGGTGCTGCTGGCAGGCCTCGCGCTGTACACGGTGGCCAGCGTGCTGAGCGCGCTCGCGCCGTCGATCGGCTGGCTGGTGTGGTGGCGCGCGCTGCAAGGCGCGGCGATGGCGGCGGCGGTGACCTGCGGCCGCTCGATCATCCGCGACCTGTATGCGCCGCACGAAGGCGCACGCGTGATGTCGCGCGCGCTGACCGGCCTGGGCGTGATCGCGATGGCCAGCCCGGTGATCGGCGGCCTGCTCGCGCAGCACCTGGGCTGGCATGCGGCGCTGATGGCGCCGGCGGTGTTCGGTGCGCTGACCCTCGCCTTCATCGCCTGGCGCTTCGAGGAGACGGTGCCGGCGCGCAATGCCGGCGCGACGCGGCTCGGCCCGCTGCTGCGCAACTGGGGCAGCGTCGTGCGCCATCCCACCTTCCAGGCCTGGGCCGCGCTGTCGGCGTTCACCTACGGCGGGCTGTTCTTCCTGCTGGCCGGCTCGTCGTTCGTGTTCATCGAGGTGCTGGGCACCTCGCGCGTCGGCTACGGCGTGATCATGCTCAGCAACTCGCTGGCGTACACGCTGGGCACGCTGCTGTGCCGGCGCCTGCTGGGCTCGCACGGCCTGCGGCGCACGGTGGCGGTGGGCGGGGGCTTCACGCTCGGCGGCGGCCTCTCGATGGCCGCGCTCAGCCTGGCCGGCGTGCACGAGGTGTGGGCGATCGTGCTGCCGCAGTGGCTGTACGCGATCGGCCACGGCATCCACCAACCCTGCGGGCAGGCCGGCGCGGTCGGCCCGTTCCCCGAGAAGGCCGGCACTGCCGCCTCGCTGTCGGGCTTCGGCATGACGCTCAGCGCGCTCGCCGTCGGCCTGTGGCTCGGCAAGCACCTGGACGGCACGGTCTACCCGCTGACGCTCGGCATCGGCCTGTGCAGCATCGGCGTGGCCACCGTCGCCTGGACGCTGGTGCAGCGGCATGGCGAGCCGCCGCGGCCTGCCGCCACCCCCACCGCCACTACCACGCAGGCCGCCTGAACAATTCAAGACGACCCTTTCCCGATGACAGCTTCCCTGAACTACCTCTGCCTCGCCGGCCCCACCGCCTCCGGCAAGACCGCCGCCTCGCTCGCGATCGCGCAGGCGCTGGCCGCACGCGGCACGCCGGTCGAGATCGTCAGCGTCGACTCGGCGCTGGTCTACCGCGGCATGGACATCGGCACCGCGAAGCCGAGCGCCGCCGAGCGCGCGGTGGTGCCGCACCACCTGATCGACATCATCGAGCCGAGCGAGGCGTACTCGGCCGCGCGCTTCGTCGGCGACGCCGAACGGCTGATCGCCGAGATCCATGTGCGCGGCCGCCTGCCGCTGCTGGTGGGCGGCACGATGCTGTACTTCAAGGCGCTGTTCGAGGGCCTGGACGCGATGCCCGCCGCCGACCGCACGGTGCGCGCCGCGCTCGACGCGCAGTGCGAGCGCGAGGGCCTGCATGCGCTGTACCGCGAGCTGCAGCGCGTCGACCCGGTCACCGCCAAGCGGCTGAAGCCGGGCGACCAGCAGCGCATCCAGCGCGCGCTGGAGGTCTACCGCGTCAGCGGCCAGCCGATCTCGTCGTTCCACAGCGAGAAGCCGGCGCGCGACCTGCCGCCGCTGATCTCGCTGGAGCCCACCGACCGCGCCTGGCTGCACCAGCGCATCGAAGCCCGCTTCCACCAGATGCTCGAAGACGGACTGGTCGACGAGGTGCGCACGCTCGAGGCGCGCGGCGACCTCGATGCCGACATGCCGTCGATGCGCTGCGTCGGCTACCGGCAGGCCTGGGAGGCGCTGGTCGAGGACGACCTGAGCGAACTGCCGGAGCGCGGCATCGCGGCGACGCGGCAGCTCGCGAAGCGGCAGATCACCTGGCTGCGCGGCATGCCGCAGCGGCAGGTGATCGCCTGCGACGCGCCGGATGCACTGGAGCGTGCGGTCGAGTGCGCGCTGCGACTGGCCGCATGAGTGCGGCGGTGAGCCCGTTGCTCGAGGTTCACGGGCTCGCGAAGCGCTATGGCGACACACCGGTCTTCGCCGGCGTCGACCTCGCGCTGCAAGCCGGCGAGTTCGTCGCGGTGCTCGGCGAATCGGGCGTCGGCAAATCGAGCTTCCTGAACTGCCTGGCCGGCCTCGACACGGTGGACGCCGGCTCGGTGCACATCGCCGGCACCGAGATCACCGCGCTCGACGACACGCAGCAGGCGCTGTTCCGCCGCGCCCACCTCGGCTTCGTGTTCCAGGCCTTCCATGTGCTGCCGCACCTCACGGTGGCACACAACGTCGGGTTGCCGCTGCTGCTGCAGCACCGGCCGGACGACGCCCGCGTGGCCGAGCTGCTGAGAGCCGTCGGCCTCGACGGGCTCGGCGCGCGGCTGCCGCAGACGCTGTCCGGCGGGCAGTTGCAGCGCGTCGCGATCGCCCGCGCGCTGGTGCACCGGCCGCAGCTGATCCTGGCCGACGAGCCGACCGGCAACCTCGACCCGGCCACCGCCGAGCGGGTGATGGACCTGCTGTCGTCGCAGGTGCGCGAACAGGGCGCCGCCTGCGTGCTGGTGACGCACTCGCGCGCAGCGGCGGCGCGGGCCGACCGCGTGCTGACGCTGACGCCGACCGGGATGAGTGGCTGACGTGCTGTCGCTGCTGCGCCACCTGTCCTGGCCGGAGCTGCGGCACCACCCGTGGCGCAACCTGGCCGCGCTGCTCGCGGTGATGCTGGGCGTCGCGCTCGCGTTCTCGGTGCAGCTGATCAACCAGTCGGCGCTTGGCGAGTTCAGCTCGGCGGTGCGGGCCGTCAACGGCGAACCGGATTTCGAGCTGCG
The DNA here is from genome assembly GCF_056405435.1 of Rhizobacter sp. P1_G5. NCBI lineage: Bacteria > Pseudomonadati > Pseudomonadota > Betaproteobacteria > Burkholderiales > Sphaerotilaceae > Rhizobacter > Rhizobacter sp. P1_G5. The sequence continues at coordinate 5,154 of NZ_JBFUCB010000425.1, forward strand.
CGGCCAGCGCGGCGGTTTCGACGAAGGGCTCTACGGGCGCGTGGCGACGCTGGCCCAGGTGGCAATCGCAAGCCCGATCGTCGAACTCGACACCTATGCGTTCGATGCGCAAGGGCAGCGCGTGCCGGTGCATGTGGTCGGCATCGATGCGCTGGTGGCGGCGCGGCTGTCGCCGGCGCTGATGCCGCGGCCGAATGCCGAGCTTGACACCGATGCCGATCGCTTCGCGGTGCTGGCGGCCGATTCGATCTTCCTGAATGCGC
>NZ_JBFUCB010000426.1:0-5406 GCF_056405435.1 Rhizobacter sp. P1_G5
GTCGGCGAGCCAGACGGCGGTCGCATTGCGCGCCTCGGCGCAGGCCTTCAGCGCCGCGGCCARCAGCATGGCCGCGGCCGGTGCCTGGCCGTGCAGCCGCTGCGCCTGCAGCAGCGCGGCCTCGACGTTGGCCAGGTGCGCCGGCACCTCGCCGACCCGCGGCACCACCGCAAGCAACTCGGCCAGCGGGCCCTTGAACACCTCGGGCGCCTGCTGCTGCAGCGTGCTGAAGGCCGCCTCGACCGCCCATGGGCAGTGGCGTTGCAGGTCGTCGATGTGCGCACCGAGTGCTTGGCACAGCCGCCCGGCTTCGTCGACGACCGGCTTCAGGCCGCCGGTGCCGGTGCCGGCCAAGGCGTCGGTCACACCGGCGCTGCCGAACGCGTAGGCATCGAGCAGTTCCTTCAGCTGCAGTGCGAGCTGCGACGCGCCGGCCAGGGCGCGGCCGGCGTCGGCGGGCGTCGCAGGCTCGGCCTGCAGCAGCTTGGCGCCGAGGTCGGCGACCGCGCGGTCGATCTCGACCGGGCTCACGTTGCCTCTCGGCGCGCTGCCCTTGGCGCCGCGCGGGCTGCCGGCGCGCAGCGTGCGCCACGCCGCCTGCAGTTCGAGGAAGCTGTCGCGCGGGCCGGCCAGGCGCTCCGGCCCGACCACCGGCCGCTCGCGCTCTTCCTGCAGCGCGCGGGCCACGACGACCAGGTGCGCCGCGAGGTTGCCGCTGTCGACCGACGACACGTAGCGCGGCTCCAGCGGCCGCAGGTACTGGGTCTCGTACCAGTTCAACAGGTGGCCGTTGTACGTTTCCAGCTTCGCCATGCTGCCGAGCGTGGCCTTCATGCGGCCGAGGAAATCGCCGCCAGCCAGCCAGCCCAGGTCGCGCGCGCGCGTCAGCGCCAGCAGGTACAGGCCGATGTTGGTCGGCGAGGTGCGGTGCGCGACCACCTCTTCCGGCTCGAACTGCACGTTGTCGGGCGGGAGGTGGTTGTCGGCCGGGCCGACGTAGTCCTCGAAGAAGCGCCAGGTGCGGCGCGCGATGCGGCGGAACTCGCGCAGGTCGTGGTCGCCGGCGAGCCGGCCCGCCAGCAGCACCGGCGAGCTGATCGCGACCGCGATCACCGGCGCCAGCCACCAGACCGCCAGCAGCGGCGCCGCGGCGACGATCGCATCGCGGTTGAACAGCAGGATCAGCCCGCTCGACGCGACCAGCGGCAGCGTCGCGCTGCTGATGGCCCAGCTGAACTGCCGAAGCTGCCCGCCGGCGGCCGCCTTGGCCTGCGCGGCGGTGCGCCATTCGAGCATCTTGCGTTGCGAGACGAAGGTGCGCCACACGGCCCGCACGATCGCATCCGCCATCACGCAGGCGCTCTGCGCGAGCAGCACCAGCTCGATCAGCGCATGGCCGGCCACATGGCCGAGCTCGCGCGTCAGCTGGATCGGCCGGTTGCTGCGCACGCCCTTCGGCACCGGCGCGAACAAGGCCGAGAACCAGCCCAGCAGCCCGCTCAGGCTGATCGACGCCAGCACCAGCACGAGCCACGCGAGCGGCTGTGCGGCCGGATCGATGAAGGCCGCGACGACCAGCGCGAACGACGCGATCGGCAGCAGCGAGCGCCGCAGGTTGTCGAGCATCTTCCAGCGGTTCAGCGGCGACAGCGGCTCGGCGCGCACGCCCAGCAGCCACGGCAACAGCTGCCAGTCGCCACGCACCCAGCGGTGCGAGCGCGCCGCGGCGACCTCGGAATGCGACGGCGAATCCTCGAAGAACGCGACGTCGCTGACCAGCGCGCAGCGCGCGAACGCGCTCTCGAACAGGTCGTGGCTGAGCAGCGCGTTCTCCGGCACCCGGCCCGACAGCGAGGTGTGGAAGGCCTGCAGGTCGTACAGCCCCTTGCCGGTGTAGGTGGCCTCGCCGAAGGTGTCCTGGTAGGTGTCGGAGATGGCGGCCGCGTACGGATCGACGCCGGCGCCGTTCGAGAAGATCCAGCGGAACACCGAGTGGTCCTCGGCCTGCGGCAGCAGGAACGAGATGCGCGGCTGGAACAGCGCATAGCCGCGCGCGACGCGGCCGGTCTGCGGGTCGATCTGCGGCCGGTTCAGCGGATGCGCGGCCGTGCCCACCAGGCGCGCCACCGAGCCGACCGGCATGCGCGTGTCGGCATCCAGCGTGATGACGTAGCGCACGCCGCGCGGCACGCGCTCGGCCGTACCGTCCTCGAACACGTACGAGGTGCCCGGCTCGCCGAGCAGCAGGCGGTTGAACTCGTCGAGCTTGCCGCGCTTGCGCTCCCAGCCCATCCAGGCGCCTTCGGCGGCGTTCCAGCAGCGGTTGCGGTGGAACAGGTAGAAGCGGTCTTCGCCGCCGTCCGGCATGGCGGGCAGCGGGTAGCGCAGGTTCAGGCGCATCACCGCCTCGCGGGCCGCCGCCAGCAGCGCCGCATCGGTCTCGAGCGACTGATCGGGTGCATCGCGCCAGTCGGTCAGCAGCCCGAAGCGCAACTGGTCGTCGCGGTTCGACAGGTAGTGGCGTTCCAGCTCACCGACCTGGTGGCCGACCTGGTCGAGCTGGGTCAGCATCGTCGGCACCACCACCATCGTCTTGCACTGCCGCGGCAGGCCCTGCGCGAACTCCAGGCGCGGCAACTGGGCCGGCTTGAACACCCGGCCGAGGATGCGGTTGATCAGCAGCACCGCGATCTCGGAGGCCGGCCAGACCGCGAGCAGGAAGATGGCGAAGGCCGGCAGCGACACATGCTCTTCGGCATAACCGGCGCGGAAGGCCAGCACGGTGAACGCGAAGGTCAAGGCCAGCACGAGGCCGGCGTACAGCACCAGGCGGGTGTGCGGGATCGTGCGTTCGATGCGCCGCAGCGGGTTCGGCGTCAGGCCGATGCTGCGTTCCAGCTCGGGCCGGCGGTCGGACAGCAGCCAGCGGCCGATGTCGGTGTCCTCGCCCTCCTGGCCGGCCTCGTCGCCTTCGGCGCGGCGGCGGCCGAAGCGGTCGACCACCAGCTCGGCGAGATCGGGTTCGGGCAGGCCGCTGCGCAGGCTCAGCCGCTCCAGCTGCTGCCGGTACAAGGCCTTCGAAGGCGGGTCCATGCGCGCATAGACGCTGTTGCGCTGCAGCGCGCGATCGACCAGCGAGGTCTTCGCGAAGATGTCGACCCAGTCGCTCAGCTCGATCGCCTTGACGCTGCGGAAGATGTTGCGCACCCGCACGTCGAGCATCGTGCGCACGACGAGATCGTCCTCGATCGCGCCGGCCTGGTGGACGATGCCGACGCCTTCGGCGTGCGCGCCGCCGGCGATGCTCGCCGGGTCGTCGTAGCGGCGCCRCTGCGCCAGCTGGCCGAGGTAGGCCTGGCGGAAGACGTTCGACGCGTTCTTCAGGTCGGGCACCGCCGACGCGGCTTTCTGCGTCGGCCCGCGCGCCGTGCCATGCGACGGCGCGAGCGCCGCATCCGCCACGAGGTCGGCCGCATGGGCGCCGCCGTGGATCTCGAGGATCTGCTCGGCGCAGGCGCGCAGCTGGCGGATCAGCAGGAAGTTCAGGACCGGCGCGAGCAGGGCCAGCTCGCGCAGCATCAGCGGGTGCACCTTCTGGTACTCGACCAGCACGTGCACCAGTTCGTCGGCCTCGAAGTCGAAGTCGCAGGCCTCGAGGTAGAAATGCGAGAACAGCTCGATGCGCGCGCGCGACGGGTGGCCGCCGGTCTGGTAGGCCGGCAGGCCGCGCACCGCCTTGTCGGGCAGCTGCTGCGTGAGCGCCGTCTGGATGCGCTCGATGACGTAGAAGTTGTCGACCAGCCACTGCGCCGCCTGCGACAGCGAGCGCTGCTCGTCGGTGAAGGTCTCGATCTGCCGGACGCAGGCGCGCAACTCCTCGATCGCGCGCGTCAGCTCGCCCTTGAAGCGCGCACGCCGCACCGAGCGCGACGGCGCATCCCAGCGCGAGAACGCCCCGGCGAACTCCTCGATCGCCGCAGGCAGCGCGAAATCGAACCCTTCATAGACGGTGATCGAGGGGTTCATCGGCCCACCCCTGAAGGCGCCGCGACACGCACCGTCAATGTCGTTGCGTCCACGAGAGGCTCGCGACCTGCGTCGACAACCCGTCGCTGAACGACACCATGACCATGCTGATCACCAGGAACGGCACACCCACAGCCCACATCAACAGTCTTTTCATTCGCCACTCCCGTCGGCAATTCGTGAATCCGGAAACCCTTGAATCCGGACAACCCGCGAACGAGTCTAGGGAGCACCTCTTGCTGACACAGCCGGACGACACGGCCTTCGCCTGTCGGCGCTGTCCTACGACGTTCGGCCGGCGACCACCTGTAGGCAGGCTCCTACAGCCGCTCCCGCGCTCTTCCGGCAGGGGCAGCGTTGCCCGATTCATACAATCGAGCGCATGTCTGCCGGCGTCCTCGAGGCTCTTCCCGTCACGTTTCTCGCGGAAATGGCAAGATCCGTCACCTTTGCAGACAGGTCCACGCTGTGCATGCCTCGCCTGCCGAAGAAGAATCCAGAAGTCGGGACATGCTGAAAACCTACATCGTCGAAGACAGCCCGGTGATCCGCGAGAACCTGATCGCGGCGCTGGAGGAACTGGTGGCCGTGGAAGTGGTCGGGACGRCCGACAACGAAGCCGCCGCGTTGTACTGGCTCAAGCAGCCGCGCAACGGCTGCGACCTGGTGATCGTCGACATCTTCCTGAAGAGCGGCTCCGGCCTGGGCGTGCTGTCGGCCAGCACCGACCTGCCCGACGCGACCAAGCTCGTCGTGCTCAGCAACTACGCGACGCCCGACATGCGGCGCAAGTGCCTCGAGCTCGGGGCCGACAAGGTGTTCGACAAGTCGAACGAGATCGACGCGCTGATCGGCTACTGCCAGCGGCTCGCCTCGGGCGAGGCGGCGAATTCGAGTTCGGGGAGTTTGTAGCGCTGGATGGGATGCCGCTTGCGCGGCCCTCCCGGGCGGCGCAAGCCCAGCGAGGCGGCCTGTTACTGGATCAGGCCGTTCTTCAGCGCGTAGTAGGTCAGGTCGCTGTTCGATTCGAGCTTCATCTTCTCCATCACGCGGGTGCGGTAGGTGCTGACGGTCTTCACGCTCAGCGACAGGCTGTCGGCCATGTGGCCGATGGTCTCGCCCTTCGACAGCCGCAGGAAGACCTGGAACTCGCGCTCGGAAAGCTGCTCATGCAACGGACGGTTCGCGTTGCCGCCGAGGTTGCTGGCCAGCAACTCGGCCACGGCCGGGGTGATGTACTTGCGGCCCCGCGCGACCGTGCGGATCGCGGTGACGATCTCCTCGGGGTCGCACTCCTTGTTCAGGTAGCCGCTCGCGCCCTGGCGCAGCAAGGTGGTGGCGTAATGCTCTTCGGGAAAACCGCTGAGGATGAGGATGGGC
>NZ_JBFUCB010000427.1:0-5399 GCF_056405435.1 Rhizobacter sp. P1_G5
GCCGGTCATCACGTCGAGCCAGGCGCCTTCCTGGGCGGTGGGCAGGTGCGGGCGCGAGCATTGCGTGCAGTTGCGGCGCACCAGCCGCTGCGCGATGACCGCCTGCAGCGCGGTCGCCACCATGAAGGCCGGCACGCCCATGTCGAGCAGGCGGAACGGCGTGCTGGCCGCGTCGCGCGTGTGCAGCGTCGACAACACCAGGTGGCCGGTGATGGCGGCGCGCAGGCCGATCTCGGCGGTCTCGGGATCGCGCATCTCGCCGACCAGGATCACGTCGGGATCCTGGCGCAGCATCGCGCGCAGCACGCGCGCGAAGCTCAGTTCGATCTTCTCGTTCACCTGGACCTGGGTCAGGCCGGGCAGGCGGTACTCCACCGGATCCTCGACGGTGATGACCTTGTTGCGTACCGCGTCGATCTCCGACAGTGCCGCGTACAGCGTGGTCGTCTTGCCGGAGCCGGTCGGGCCCGTGACGAGCACCGTGCCGGTGCTGCGGCCGAGCAGATCGCGAAAGCGCGCCAGCATGTCGCCGGGCATGCCGATGTCGTCGAGCCGCCGCACCTGGCTGCCCTGCCCGAGCAGGCGCATCACCAGCGATTCGCCGTACTGGCACGGCAGCGTCGACAGCCGCACGTCGAGCGTGCGATCGCGCAGGCGCAACGTGAAGCGCCCGTCCTGGGGCAGGCGCTTCTCGGAGATGTCGAGGTTGGCCATCAGCTTCAGGCGCTGCGCCAGCGCGGCGGCGATCCGCTTGTCGGCCTGCGTCTGCGTCTGCAGCACGCCGTCGATGCGGCTGCGGATCAGCAGCTCGTGCTCCTGCGGCTCGATGTGCACGTCGGAGGCGCCGATCTGCATCGCGTCCTCGAACACCGATTCGAGCAGCCGCACCACCGGCGCGCCTTCCTGGCCGACCGCGGCCTGCAGCGTGCCGAAATCGACCGCGTCGCCGATGTCCTTCTCGAGGGCCTTCGCGAGCCCGGTGATCTCTTCGGTGCGGCGGTAGTGGCGGTCGAATGCCGGCGTCAGCTGGCTCTCGGGCGCGACGGCCGACTGGATGCTGCGCTTCAGCAGGCGCGAGATGTCGTCGTGGGCGACCAGGTCCAGCGGGTCGGCGAAGGCCACCAGCAGGTGTTCGCCGCGGTCCTCGAGGACGATCGCGCGGTGGCGCCGCGCCGCCGCCTCGCCGAGCAGCCGCACCACCTCGCCCTTCAGCGGGAAGATGTTCAGGTTGACCACCGGCACGCGCAACTGGCGCGCCAGCGCATGGGCCAGCGCCTCTTCGGTCAGCGCGCCGCGCTCGATCAGCACACGGCCGAGCTTGCGGCCGCTCGCGCGTTGCAGCTCCAGCGCCTGCGCCAGCTGCTCTTCGGAGATCAGGCGCTGCGCGAGCAGCACGTCGCCCAGGCGCAGCTTCTCGCGGCGTGCCGCTGCCGTGGGGGCGTTCATGGCCACGCGCCCCCGCGGCGCGCCGGTGGGCGTGTCCCCGCGGGGACGGTCAGGTGTTGCTGGTCGCCCGCACCTCGGCCAGGCTGGTCACGCCCTGCAGCACCTTCTCGATGCCGTCCTGGCGCAGCGTGCGCATCCCCTCGAGCAGCGCGCACTGCAGCAGCTGTTCGGCACGCGCGCTGGTCTGGATCAGCCGGCGCAGTTCGCGGGACACGATCATCAGCTCGTGCAGGCCCGCACGCCCCTTCTGGCCGGTACCGCCGCACTTGTCGCAGCCGGGGCTGTGGTAGTGCATCAAGTGGCCGTTCTGGCCGAAGCGCTCTGTCCATTCTGCTCGGATCACGTCTGGTTGGAACCCAGGGTGATCTTGCGGACAGATATGCAAGTAATCGTGCAGAAGCTCGTCGATTTCGTCGGGAGATGCCAACCGTGCCACACGGCAGTGGGGGCACAAACGTCTCACCAACCTTTGTGCCAGTACACCCAGCAGGGAGTCCGCGAAGTTGAACGGATCGAGGCCCATGTCGATCAGCCGCGTGACGGTTTCAGGCGCGCTGTTGGTGTGCAGCGTGGACAGCACCAGGTGGCCGGTCAGCGAGGCTTCGACGCCCATCTGCGCGGTTTCACCATCGCGCATCTCGCCGACCATGATCACGTCGGGGTCGGCGCGCAGGAAGGCGCGCAGCGCCTTCGCGAAGGTCCAGTCGATCTTCGGGTTGACCTGCACCTGGCGCAGCCCGGGCTGGGTGATTTCCACCGGGTCCTCGGCAGTCCAGATCTTGCGCTCGGGCACGTTGATGTGGCTGAGCGCGGAGTGCAGCGTGGTCGTCTTGCCGGAACCGGTCGGGCCGACGCACAGCACCAGGCCGTAGGGGCGCTCCATCGCCTCCTTCAGGTGCTTCAGGTTCCACGGGCTGAGGCCCAGGTTGTCCAGCGGGATCGGCTTGGCCGACGCGAGGATCCGCATCACCACGTCCTCGAGCCCGCTGTTGGTCGGGATGGTGGCCACGCGCAGCTCGATCTTGTGCTGGGCCGAGAACTTCGAGAAATTGATCTTGCCGTCCTGCGGCTTGCGGCGCTCGGAGATGTCGAGGTCGCACATGATCTTGATGCGCGCGATCAGCGCGTTGCGGTAGTTCGGCGGCAGTTCCAGGTGGGTGCGCAGCGTGCCGTCCTTGCGGAAGCGGATCTTGATCTTGTCGCGGCCCGGGTAGCTCTCGATGTGGATGTCGGAGACGCCTTCCTTGTGCGCCTCGATGATCATGTTGTTGATCAATCGCACCAGCGAGTTGTCCGATTGCTCGATCTGCCGCTCGTCTTCGAAGGAGGGCAGGTCGAAGGAGTCCTTCTCCAGCGTCTCCATCAGCTTGCCGGTGTCGGCGGCGACGAACTCGATCGGCTTGTCGGGCGAGTCGCCGTTGGCCGCCTGGTGGTTGGCGGCGCCGATCTTCTCGTAGGCCTCGAAGATGGTATCGGCCACCGAGCGGCCCAGCGCCAGCACCGGCACGATCTTCATCTGCGCGATGAACTCGACCTCGTCGACCGCGTTGCGCCGGCGTGCCGGGTCGTCGATCGCGATCACCAGCCGGCCTTCGCGGATCAGCAGCGGCAACACCAGCATCCGCGCCGCGGCCGCATACGGCAGCTTGCGCAGCGCCTCGGCCTCGACCGGGAAGGCGTTGACGTTGACGACCGGGTAGCCCATCTTGCGCGCGAGCGCCGTCTGCAGGTCCTCGCGCGAGACGGTGCCCATGCGCACCAGCAGCTCGCCCAGCGGCACGCTGYGGTCGTTCTTCTGCTGCGACAGCGCGTCCTGCAACTGTTCTTCGCTGACCAGGCCGAGCGAGGTCAGCGCCTCGCCGATGCGCACCATCGGCATCTTGGCCTGCTGCTCGATCGCGCTGAGCAACTGGATGGGCGTGACGATCTGGCGCGAGACCAGGATGTCGCCGAGCTTCTGGTTGCGCAGTTGCTGCTGCATGTCGGCGGCCTGGGCCACCTGCTGCGGGGTCACCATCTTCTGCGCCACCAACAGGTCGCCGATGCGCTCGCCGATCTCGAAGCTCTCGTAGGCGTCGCGCGGCACGAACAGGCGCTGCACGCTGCCCTGCGCATCGATCGGCGGGAACAGGAACAGGCCGTGCGGCGTGTCCACATGGCCGATGGTGTCGCCTTCGAGCAGCGCGCCGGATTTCAGCGTCACCTTGTAGCGGCTGGACGGCCGGTGCTCCAGCATGCCGGCGTGCGGGTCGCGGCTGGCATCGCTGGCGGGCTTGAGCGGCTCGACGACGCGCAGGCAGCGGAATTGCGTGAAGCGCAGCGCCATCGTCGTGCGCGCCGGCGGCACCTGCACATGGGCGACGGTGGACTCCGGCACGAAGAAGATCAGCCGGCCGTTCATCTCGCGGTCGTTCAGCCCGACGATCTGGCAGGCCTGCGGCTGGTTCTGTTCCAGCGCATCGGGGTAGGCGGCGAACGGCGGCGTCGGCCAGCGGAAGCCTTCATGGCGGGCCTTCTCGGCCGGCGCGGGAGCGGGCGCCGGGGCGGGCGGTTCCGAGAGGGGCGGCAGGTCGAGCGCCCAGTTCGGCGGAGTCGTCAGATTGGACACGGGTCCATCCTTTGGAGGACGGGCGCGTGCGGACAGGCCGGCGCGCCAGGGCGCGGAACAGTTTTCCGCCCTGGCATCGTAGAAGTACCACCCCCAGTACGAAGCGATGAATTGACGGCCTTTGGGCCGCCATATCCGCTTGCGGAGCAGGTACTAGCTTTTCATCTGTTCCGGGAGGAACGTGATGATCTGCGGAAACAGGTAGAACAGCACCACCATCAGAACCATCAGCAGGAAGAACGGGAAGGCGGTCTTCGCGATGTAGCCGATCTCGCGTCGCGTCATGCCCTGCAGCACGAACAGGTTGAAGCCCACCGGCGGTGTCACCTGGGCCATCTCGACGACGATCACGATGAAGATGCCGAACCACAGCGGATCGATGCCGGCCTTCTGCACGGTCGGCATGATCACACCCATCGTCAGCACCACCATCGAGATGCCGTCGAGGAAGCAGCCGAGGATCACGTAGAACGCGGTCAGCATCAGGATCAGCCCGAACTGGCTGAGCCCCAGCGTCGCGATCCACTCGGCCAGGTGGCGCGGCAGGCCGATGTAGCCCATCGCGAGCGTCAGGAAGGCAGCGCCGGCCAGGATCAGCGCGATCATGCAGTACAGGCGTGTGCCGCCCATCAGCGACTGTTTGAACGTGCTCCAGGTCAGCGAGCCCTGCAGTGCCGACAGGATCAGCGAGCCCAGCACGCCCAGGCCGGCGGCTTCGGTGGCGGTGGCGATGCCGGCGTAGATCGAGCCCAGCACCGCGGCGATCAGCAGCACCACCGGGATCAGGCTGCGCGATGCGTCGAGCTTCTCGCGCAGGCTCATCGGCGCGTCGGCCGGCGGGATCTGCTCGGGGTGGCGCAGCGACCACAGCGCGATGTAGCCCGAGAAGATCAGCGCGAGCAACGCACCGGGCAGCACGCCGGCGATGAACAGCTGCGAGATCGAGACATCGGCCGTCACGCCGTAGACGATCATGATGATCGACGGCGGGATCAGCAGGCCGAGCGTGCCGGCCCCGGCCAGCGAGCCGATCGCCATCGCATCGGGGTAGCCGCGGCGCGCGAGCTCGGGCAGGCTCATCTTGCCGATGGTGGCGCAGGTGGCCGCGCTCGAGCCCGACACCGCGGCGAAAATCGCGCAGCCCACGACGTTGGTATGCAGCAGGCGGCCGGGCAGGCGTTGCATCCACGGCGCGAGGCCCTTGAACATGTCCTGGCTGAGCCGGGTGCGGAACAGGATCTCGCCCATCCAGATGAACAGCGGCAGCGCGGTCAGCGTCCAGCTCGAGGCCGAGCCCCAGATCGTCACCGCCATCGCGTCGCCCGCAGGGCGCGAGCTGAACAGC
>NZ_JBFUCB010000428.1:0-5367 GCF_056405435.1 Rhizobacter sp. P1_G5
TCGCTGTCCAGTGCGTGATGATGGTCCGCATCGCCGCCTCGGGGGTGGCCTGCAGCGTGGTGTCCGGCGTGAACAGCGCGCGCACCTTGTCGGTGGTGTCGTAGTCGTTGCTCTCGATCTGCGTCAGGATCCGCGAGATCGCGTCGGCGATGTCGAAGAAGTGCTTCGACAGCCCGTGCGCCGGCAGGCCGACGCGCTCCGCGACCTTGAACAGCCGCTGCTCGGTGCCGTTGGCCTGCGCCCGCAGCGACGCGACGATCGGCGCGCTGGCGCCATCGTTCTTGTACTCGAGCGTCAGGTGGAACCACGCCATCGCGGTCACCGCCGAGAACTCCTCGCGCGACAGGTTGCCGTCCTGGCGGCGCGACAGCAGCATGTTCTTCAGCTTGCTGGCCAGCGTGACGATCTTGGCCGGGTCGGTCGGGTTGCTGCTGGCGCTCGCGGTGACGTAGGTCATGCCGACCCAGACCTCGCGCAGGAACTCCTCGAAGGTCGGCACGAACTCGGCGTTCGCCGCCTCGGCGCGCACGTAGGGCTGCGGCTTGCCGTCGTCCATGCCGTGGTTCAGCTCCATGCCGAACATGCGCTGGTAGGGGTTGCGGCGGTTCGCGCGCAGGTCGCTGCGGATGTGGCTGACCAGCGAGGTGACGAAGAACGGCGCGCCGTCCTTGAAGAACAGCTCCTCGGTGTTGCGCAGCCAGGCCTGCGAATCGGCATCGGGCACGCCGAGCTTCTCGCCGTGCACGAACTCGTGGACCACGCGCTTGAACACCTCGTAGGCGCGGGTGTTCTCGATCATGTAGGCGTAGATCAGGTGGTCCCAGCGGAACTGGCGCGCGATCTCGACGGGGTCGCCGCCACTGCTGTCGAAGAAGGTCAGGATGTCGCTGAGCTCGTCCGACAGCGGCGCGCCCAGCGGGCTGGGCGTCGGCGAGGCGCTGAGCGCGCTGCGGCGGTCGGGGTCGCCGAGCGCCTTGGCCTGGATGTCGAAGCGCTGGCGCCAGGTTTCTTCCAGCAGCCAGGCGAGCTCGGCCGGGTGGGCCCTGAACAAGGTGTCGGGCGAGACGAGGGTGGCGAAGTGTCTGAACATGACAAGGTCTCCGTGGGTCAGGGGGCGCGGCTCAGGGCAGGTTGCGCAGGGCGGCCGGGTCGGCGAGCGTGGACAGCTGGGCCGACAGCGTCTGGAAGCGCAGCGCCACGTCGAGCGCCGGACCGATCAGCCCGGTGGGGGTCGGGATCTGCTGGTTGGCGCGGGTCAGCACGGTCAGCAGCAGCTGGGTGAGTTGGTCGGTGGACGGGTTGTGCCCGCCCCACTGCTGCGTCTGTTGTGTCGTCTGCTCGGTGGGCGTGTCAGCCTGCGCCTCGGGGGCGGTGTCGGCGACGGGGGCGGTGCGGCGCGTGCCGCGGGCGGGAGAGGGCGGGGCCTTGGCCATGGAAATGCTCCTGTAGGTGCGTGGTGGTGGTGGGTGGAAGTGGTCGGGATCAGGCGGGCTGCAACGCGCCGCCCATCCGCAGCATCGATTGCTGCTGTTGTTCGAGGATGCGTTTCGCCTCCTGTGGCTGGCCGCCGCAGCGGGCGAGCTGCAGCCCGGTCAGCCCGAGCGTGCGCAGCGGCTCGGTCCACAGCCAGTGGGCCGACGTGAACAGCGCCGGGCCGAGCGTCGACTGCAGTTCGTCGAGCGCTGCCGGGCTGACGCGCTGCGGGTGCAGCAGCTCGCGCAGCGAGCGGCCGCGGAAGCAGCGCATCGGCGTCTCGACCAGCAGCCGCGCCAGCTCCGGCAGCAGCGGCTGCGAATCGGTGATCAGCGCGCGCGTGCCGCTGTCGACACGCTCCAGCGGGTGCAGCCCGGTCCAGGCGAGCTCGAGCTCGTCCCACGGTCCTGCGCCGTAGCAGTGGCGGCACAGCGCCGCGCCGAGCTGCACGCGCAGGTAGCTGACCGGGTGCGGGTCGCCCGGCGAGAAGCGGAACACCAGGCTCGGCTCGCCCGACAGCACGTCGTGCAGCGCGGCCACGCTCGCGAAGCCGGTGTGGCCGAAGGCGAACGCATCGGCGGCGATCTCGCTCGCCCACGAGGCCCACACGTCGGCCAGGTCGCCATGCGAGCCGGCCTGGGCGAGCCCGTGCTGCAGCAGCGTGCGCAGCTCGTCGTTCCAGCCGGTGATGTGCGCCACCTGGTGGCCGGCCTCGTGGATCAGCGCGGTCGGCCGCAGCAGGTTGTGGCGCGTGATCTTGATGGTGGCGACCGGGCACACCGCGCCGCCGTCCCACAGCCGCAGGCCGGCCTTCATGATCGCGGCGCCGGCGCCGCTGTCGAGGTAGGTCAGCACCACCGGCGTCGGGTGGCCCAGCTCGTCGAGCACCTGCGACATGCTGCGGTAGGCCAGGCTGTCGCAGGCGCGCAGCATCGCCGCCACCTGCGGGTTGGTGCGGGTGTTGATCGCGTCGGCGAAGAAATCCAGCGTGGTCTCGGTGCGCAGGTACTGGCGCCGGAACGCCAGCAGCAGGCGGCGCACCTGCGCCTGCGCGGCCGGGCTGCGCGCCGCCTGGCCGTGCGCCAGCAGCACCTGTGCATCGGCCGCCAGCGCATCGACCTTCGCCTGCAGGTGGCGGCGCAGCGCGAGCCCGAGGTACTGCTCGAGCCGGCCCCAGGCCGCCTCGCCGGCCAGGTCGTCCAGCATCAGTCGCGACGCGGCCAGCACCCAGTGGGCGATCTGGCGCTGCGTCTGCAGCGCGGCGGCGGCTTGCAGTTCAGCCACAGCGGTGCCCCGGTGCCACGTCGACCATCACCGCGGGGGCCGGGTCGAGCGTGAGCTGGGCCGGCGCGGCACCGCGGCCGGCCATCGCGTCGCACACCGCCTTCAGCGCCGGCGGGTGGGCGATCGAGAAGCGCAGCGTGACGCCGTCGGCCGCGTTCTCGGTGGCCGCGATGAAGGCCGCCGACTGCGTCTGGATGAAGCTCGCGAAGCCCTGCACCAGCCAGTTCTGCAAGGCCCCCGCATAGCGCCGGGCCTGCGCCTGCGGCAGGTTCTGCATGCCGGCGCTGGCGGCCGGCGAGGCGCCGGCATGCACCAGCCGCAGCCCGCGGCCCGGCGGGCCGGACAGGATGTGCTGCAGGCGGCTTTGCAGCGCACGCCCGAAGCCGGCGCTCAGCACGCCGGCATTGGTCGACTGGCGCAGCCGCATCGCGAGCTTCTGCGCCTTGGCTTCGCTGAGGAAGATGCAGGCGCGGATCTGGTCCTGCGTGCAGTCGAAGCGCAGGCCGAGGTGCATCGCGCGGCGGGCATGGGCCAGCCCGTGCGCGTGGCCATGGCGGTGGCCGTGCCGCCCGTGCATCGCATGCGGGCGGCGCCCGCCGACGTCGACGCGGTAGAAGCGCTGCCCCATCGCGGGCCGCTGCCCGTTGCCGTCGACGGCGCGCCCGAGGCCGGGCGCGCCGAGCAGCGTCGCGGCGGCCTGCGGCGTCAGCGGGTGCAGCTCCTGGCTGCCGAGCGCGCCCGAGGCATCGCCCTGCTCGAACTCGTTGCGGGCGATGTCGGCGAGGCGGGTGCCGGGCAGGGCTTCGTACAGGTGCAGCTGCGCATCGGCCGCCTCGCCTTCGGGCAGGCCGAGCTGCTCGTGCAGGAAGTCGGCGAGCGGTGCGCCCTCGAAGCTCATGACCTCGCCCGCCATGTGCGGCGTGATGCGCACGTCGAACACCCGCGTGCAGCGCTTGTAGCGCTTGCGCCCGCGCAGCGGCAGCATCACCCAGCCGGCATCGATGCCGGCCTCGAGCAGCTCGGGCCGCTGGCGGTAGATGCCGGGCGGCAGCACCGCCGGCAGGTTGGCGGCGGCCGCCTGCTCGAAGGCCTCCATCGCATAGCCTTCGAGCAGCTCGGGCTGGTCGAGCACATGGTCGGGCAGCGCGGCGATGCGGCCCACCGTCTCCTCGACGGTGGCGGCGACGGCCGAGGCGGCGAGGCCGGCCTCCTGCTCTTGCGTCATCTCTTGCGTCACCTCCTCGCTCATCTCCAGGCTCAGCAGCTTCAGCCCGGAGTCGACGATCGCGCGCGACAGCACCGCCGCCTGCTGCGGGCCGACCAGGTTGGCGATCAACTTCGCCAGCAGCGGCGACAGGAAGTTGATGACGCGCGGCCGGCCGATCAGCCGGATGCCCAGCTTCAGCACCGGCAGCAGGGCCGGGATGAAGTTCTCCATCATCGGCTGCGGGCTCTCGCCGGGCCGCAGGTCCTGCAGCTCGTGGATGAAGCGCTCGCGCGCGTCGTCGAGCTCGGCGAAGACCGGCGGCGCCTCGCCCTGGCCGAGCGCGACCGACTGCGCGACCTCCATGTCGAGCTGCGTCTCGTCCTGCGCGAGCACGGCGTTCGCGACCTGCTGGTCGAACTCCTGCTGCGGCAGCGGGGCGTCGGCGCCGGCCACGTCCTGCACGCCGGCGGCGGCGGCATCCGCGGCGGTGGCATCGGGGGCCGTGGCGGTCGTGGGGGCCGGTGCCGGCTCGGGCGGTGCGAACCCGAGCTTGCGCGCGAGCTGCAGCGCGATCGGCTGCACCGGCGCCGGCAGGTGGCCGATGGCCTTCTGCAGCACGCGCTGCAGCAGCGGCTTGACCAGTGCCTTGATGCGCGACAGCAGTGGCCCGAGCGTGAGCTTCGTGATGCCCTGGATCGCCGTGCCGGCGACCTTCTTCACGACACCGCCGACCTTCTTGAGGAGCTTGCCGAAGAACTGTTCGAACTGCGGTTCCTGCTGCATCTCGTGGCTCGCGGCCGGCGTGTAGCCGTCGACGAAGGCATCGACCTCGCCCTCGACCAGCCCGGCGCCCTGGCGCGGGCCGAATTGCTGCGCCATCGCGTCGACCGCCGCCTCGCATTCGCGCACCAGCGGCGCGAAGTGCTGCATCACCGCCCGGTCGGCCTGGCCGCGCGGCATGCCGGCGGAGAGTTGCCGGTCGTGCAGCGCGCGGGCGTGGCATTCGAGCTCGAACAGCGCCTCGTCGAACTCCTCGTCATGCAGCTCGTCGATCAGGCCGGCACAGGCCTCTCGCATCGGGTCGTCGTAGGCCGTCTCGTCGTCGCCGGCTTCGTACACCGAGATGAAGGGCGAGCGCGTCGCGGCGCGCTCGGAGATGCCGTAGCCGACCGAGGTCTCGGACTCGGTCGGCGGGCTGAAGCTGTCGAAGGCCAGGAACGGCGCAGGGATGGTGGCAACACTCACGGCAGGCACTCCTCGTTGGATTCACGGACAAGGCCGCACGGGACGGCATCTCTTGACTGTGAAAACGCAAAGGCCGGCGCGAGTCCGACAGCGCGAACTAGGGGGGTGGTGGCGAGTCCCCCGGAGTGCGGGGGACAGGGCCGTGGCGTCCTTCCGAA
>NZ_JBFUCB010000429.1:0-5366 GCF_056405435.1 Rhizobacter sp. P1_G5
CAGCAGGT
Organism: Rhizobacter sp. P1_G5; assembly: GCF_056405435.1. NCBI lineage: Bacteria > Pseudomonadati > Pseudomonadota > Betaproteobacteria > Burkholderiales > Sphaerotilaceae > Rhizobacter > Rhizobacter sp. P1_G5. The sequence goes on from NZ_JBFUCB010000429.1 coordinate 9, forward strand.
GCTCGATGAACGGCACGATCACGTCGATGTTCAGCGCGATCAACAGCCCGAAGCCGACGCCCGACAGCGTGCCGATGATGCCGGAGGCCGCGCCCTGCACCATGAAGATGCCCATGATCGAGCGCGGGCTCGCGCCCAGCGTGCGCAGGATCGCGATGTCGGCCTGCTTGTCGGTGACGGTCATCACGAGGGTCGAGACGAGGTTGAAGGCGGCCACCGCGACGATCAGCGTCAGGATGATGAACATCAGCCGCTTCTCGAGCTGCACCGCGGAGAACCAGTTGCGGTTGGTGCGCGTCCAGTCGCTGACGATGAACTGCGGGCCGAAGGCCTGCGACAGCTGCTCGGCGACATCGCGCGCCTGGAACAGATCCTTCAGGCGCAGCTGCACGCCGGTCGGGCCGTCGGTGCGGAACAGCTTGGCGGCATCGTCGACGTGGATCATCGCGAGGCCGCTGTCGTACTCGTAGTGGCCGGCGTTGAAGGTGCCGACCACCGTCATCTGCTTGAGCCGCGGCACCACGCCGGCCGGCGTGACCTGCCCGCCGGGCGCGACGATCGTGATCTTGTCGCCCTCGTGCACGCCGAGCGAACGCGCGAGCTCGATGCCGAGCACGATGCCCCATTCGCCGGGCACGAGCTTCGACAGCGTCTTGTCCTTGATCTCCGCGGCGAGATCGGTGACGGTGGCCTCGTCGTCCGGCGAGATGCCGCGGACGATCGCGCCGCGCATGTCGTCGCCGCGCGCGATCAGCGCCTGTGCCGCGATGAACGGCGCGGCACCGATCACCTGCGGGTTCTCGCGTGCCTGCTTCGCGGTGAGGTGCCAGTCGGGCAGCGCCTGGCCCTGGCCGTCCATCACCTCGACGTGGGCGACGACCGACAGCATGCGGTCGCGCACTTCCTTCTGGAAGCCGTTCATCACCGACAGCACGATGATCAGCGCCGCGACGCCGAGCGCGATGCCGAGCATCGAGACGCCGGAGATGAAGGAGATGAAGCCGTTGCGACGGCCGGTGCGACCGGCGCGCGTGTAGCGCACGCCGATCTGTAATTCGTAGGGCCAGTTCATAGGTGCGCGGATGCTACCCGGAATGCCCTCCGGATCGCGCCGCTCACAGGCGTTCGATGCGGGCGAAGGCGCTGTGGTTGTGGATCGACTCGAAGTTCTCGACGTCGACCGTGTAGCGCCCGATGCGCTTGTCCCCGTTCAGCCCGAGCGCCACGTCGCGCACCAGGTCCTCGACGAACTTCGGGTTCTCGTAGGCATGCTCGGTGACCCACTTCTCGTCGGCGCGCTTGAGCATCGGCCAGATCTCGCTCGACGCCGCGTTCTCGGCGAAGCGCACCAGCTCGCCCCACGGCACGTCCTGCAGCAGTTCGGCACGGATCGTCACGTGCGAGCGCTGGTTGTGCGCGCCGTAGTCGGAGATCTCCTTCGAGCACGGGCACAGCGATTTCACCGGCACCAGCACCTGCGACCACACGACCGGCTTGCCGTCGCGCATCTCGGCGACCCAGCTGCCCTGGTAGTCGAGCAGGCTCTCGACGCCCGACACCGGCGCGCGCTTGCGGATGAAGAACGGGAACTTCACCTCGATGCGGCCGTGCGTCGCGTGCAGCTTCTCGAGCATCTCGGCGAAGCGCGCCTTCAGGCCATCGGCGTCCAGCGGTTCGTGCAGCGCATCGAGCCACGCGACGAAGCGCGACATGTGCGTGCCCTTCTGCTCGGCCGGCAGCGCCACGTCGAGCTCCCACTGGCCGATCGTCGGCTGCGCGGTCTTGCCGAACTTCAGCTGCAGCGGGTAGCGCACATCCTTCACGCCGACGCGCTGGATCGCCAGGTGGCGCTCGTCGCGCTCGCTCTGCGTGTCGGGGATGTGCAGCGCGTCTTTCAAATTCGTCATGTGATTCATGTCGGACTTCTATCTGTCAACGGCCTGAAGGATGACAGGAATCAATGCGCCCCATGCGCAAAAGGGCTTGAAGAGGCCGTTCAAACGGGCTCAGCGATGGGTGGCAGCCGGCCGGACCAGCGCCGGGCGCGCGCCGAAGCGCTTCAGGATCGATTGCTCGATGCCCGCCGCGTCCAGCCCGCAGGCCGCCAGCAGCTTGGCCGGATCGCCATGCTCGACGAAGACATCGGGCAGGCCCAGCTGCAGCACCGGGATCTCGATGCGCTCGGCCTGCAGGGCCTCGAGCACCGCGCTGCCGGCGCCGCCCATCAGGCAGCCCTCTTCGACCGTGACGATCGCATCGTGCGTGCGCGCGAGCTCGGCCACCAGCGCGACATCGAGCGGCTTCACGTAGCGCATGTTGGCCACCGTCGCGCCCAGTGCCTCGCCGGCGGCCAGCGCCGGATACAGCAAGGTGCCGAAGGCGAGGATCGCGATGCGCTCGCCGCGGCGGCGCACTTCACCCTTGCCCCAGGGCAGCGAGCTCAGTTCGGGATCGATCGCGATGCCCGCGCCGGCGCCGCGCGGGTAGCGCACCGCGACCGGGTGGTCCTGCTCGAACGCGGTGGTGAGCAGCTGGCGGCATTCGCGCTCATCGGCCGGTGCCAGCACGCTCATGTTCGGCACGCAGCGCAGGAACGCGATGTCGTACGCGCCGGCATGCGTCGCGCCGTCGCCGCCGACCAGGCCGGCGCGATCGAGCGCGAACACCACCGGCAGGTTCTGGATCGCCACGTCGTGCAGCAATTGGTCGTACGCGCGCTGCAGGAAGGTGGAATAGATCGCGACCACCGGCTTCAGCCCTTCGCAGGCCAGGCCGGCGGCGAACGTCACCGCATGCTGTTCGGCGATGCCGACGTCGTGGTAGCGCTCGGGGAAGCGCTTCTCGAACTCGACCATGCCCGAGCCTTCGCRCATCGCCGGCGTGATGCCGATCAGGCGCTTGTCCTTCTCGGCCATGTCGCACAGCCACTGGCCGAAGATGTTCGTGAAGGTGGGCTTGCTCGGCTTGGCCTTCGGGAATCCCTCGGCCGGGTCGAACTTGCCCGACGCCGCGTGGTACTTGACCGGATCGGCCTCGGCCAGCTTGTAGCCGTAGCCCTTCTTCGTGACGACGTGCAGGAACTGCGGGCCCGGGCGGTCGCGCAGGTTCTCGAGCGTCGGGACCAGCGAATCGAGGTCGTGGCCGTCGATCGGGCCGACGTAGGTGAAGCCGAACTCCTCGAAGATCGTGCCGGGCACGACCATGCCCTTCGCATGCTCCTCGAAGCGGCGCGCCAGCTCGAACAGCGGCGGCGCGTTCTTCAGCACCGATTTCGCGCCCTCGCGCGCGGCGGCGTAGAACTTGCCGCTCATCAGCCGCGCGAGGTACTTGTTCAGCGCGCCGACCGGCGGCGAGATCGACATGTCGTTGTCGTTCAGCACCACCAGCATGTTGGCCTGCGACACGCCGGCGTTGTTCAGCGCCTCGAAGGCCATGCCGGCGGTCATCGCGCCGTCGCCGATGATCGCGACCGAGCGGCGCTCCTCGCCCTTCAGCTTGGCGGCCATCGCCATGCCGAGCGCGGCCGAGATGGAGGTCGACGAGTGCGCGGTGCCGAAGGTGTCGTACTCGCTCTCGTCGCGCCGCGGAAAGCCCGACAGCCCGCCCGCCTGGCGCAGCGTGGGCATGCGCTCGCGCCGGCCGGTGACGATCTTGTGCGGGTAGGTCTGGTGGCCCACGTCCCACACCAGCCGGTCGTGCGGCGTGTTGAACACATGGTGCAGCGCGACGGTGAGCTCCACCGTGCCCAGGTTGGACGACAGGTGCCCGCCGGTCTCGGCGACGCTGTGCAGCAGGAAGTCGCGCAACTCGCTCGACAGCTGCTTGAGCTCGAGGCGCGACAGCCGGCGGATGTCGGCCGGGCTCTGGATGGTGTGCAGCAGGGTGTGGTTCATCGGCGGCTCAGGAATCACGTTCGACCACTTTGTCGGCCAGCATGCCCAGCAGGCCGGTGCTCGGGAGGCCGCTGCGCACCAGCGCCGCATGGGCCTGGTCGCGCAGCTGCGCGGCATGCCGGCGCGCGGGCTCCAGGCCCAGCACGCTGACGTAGGTCGGCTTGTTGTTGTCCATGTCCTTGCCGGCGGTCTTGCCGAGGGTTTCGGAGGCCTGCGTCACGTCGAGGATGTCGTCGACCACCTGGAAAGCGAGGCCCAGGGCGTCACCATACTCCGCCAGCGCCTGCCAGGCCACCGGATTCGTGCGCCCGCAGGCCGCGCCCATCAGCACGCTGGCCTGCAGCAGGGCGCCGGTCTTGCGGTGGTGCATGTCGCGCAGCGTGCGCTCGTCGAGCGTGGCGCCGATGCTGGCGAGGTCGATCGCCTGGCCGCCGGCCATCCCGGCGTGGCCGGCCGAGCGCGCCAGCAGCGAACACAGGCGGGCCTGCAGCGCCGGCTCGACGCCCGCGTCGGGCGTCAGCACCTCGAAGGCCAGCGCCTGCATCGCGTCGCCCGCCAGCATCGCCTGCGCCTCGCCGTATTGAACGTGCACCGTCGGCTTGCCGCGGCGCAGCACGTCGTTGTCCATGCAAGGCATGTCGTCGTGGATCAGCGAGTAGGCGTGGATCAGCTCCACCGCACAGGCGGCCCGCAACGCGGCCTCGCACTGGCCGTCGACCGCCCGGGCCGCCGCCAGCACCAGCAGCGGACGCAGCCGCTTGCCGCCGTCGAGCACGCCGTAGCGCATCGTCTGGCCGAGTCCGGCCGGTGCCTCGGCGGGCACCCAGCGCGACAGCGCGGCCTCGACCGATTCCAGCTCGGCGCGCGCCCATTCATCAAATTCGATCAAGCTCATCCCCCGGACCACGGCTTCAGTTGGCCTTCTTCGAGCACCTGCACCTGCTGCTCGACGGCGCTGAGGCGCTCGCGGCAGTAATTGAGCAGATCCGCCCCCCTCTTGTAGCTTTCAAGCAGCTTCTCCAGCGGAAGCTGCCCGCCCTCCATCGCGACGACCAGCCGCTCGAGCTCGGACAGGGCGTCTTCATAGCTGGCAGGCGCCGGCGCAGTTGCCGTGCTCGGCGCCTCGGTCAGCGCTGCGGCGTCGGCCGTGGCGGAAGGGGTCTTTGGCATGTCATGACACAAAAACAAGCATTGTAGTCAGCCCCTCCCCTGCGATCAGGGCTCCCACGGACGCTTTCGTGGCGTCATCCCCCCAAATGGGGACGTGCGTGCGGCACGGCAGCTACAATCCCGCCCTCGCTGGTTCCAACGCGCCGTGCGCAGCGAGACCTCCCACCCCCGGCAGCGCCCCGTGGTGGCACGTTCACATCGGTTATAGGAGACCCTCGGGATCATGTCCGACCTGAGCCTCGCCCTTCCAGCTCTCGAGCGCCAAAACACCCAACTCCCCGTCTCCGCGTACTTC
>NZ_JBFUCB010000430.1:0-5363 GCF_056405435.1 Rhizobacter sp. P1_G5
GTGCGACGTGCGACTCGACAGGTCCTGGTTGCCCATCGCGATCTCGGCCGAGGCCGTCGCGATGCCGTCGGCCGACTGGCGCACCTTGCCGACCATGTCGACCAGGCTGCCGTTCATCTTCTTCAGCGCGGCCAGCAGCAGGCCGGTCTCGTCGCGGCTGTCGACGACGATGTCCGTGCCCAGGTCGCCGGCAGCCACCGCCTCGGCGAGCGTGACGGCGCGCGTCAGCGGCGCGGTCACCGCGTTGCTGAGCAGCCAGCCGAGGCCGACGGCCGCCAGCATCGCGGCGACGCAGGCGGCGATCATCGTGATGCGGTCGCCCGCGTAGGCCGCATCGGCCACCTTGACGATCCCTTCGGCCTGCGCATATTCGTATTCGATCAGTTCGCTGGTGGTCTTCAGCAACGCCGCCAGCAGCGGCCGGCATTCGGCGTTCATCTTCGTGATCGCCTCCTCGCGCTTGCCGTCCAGCGCCATGCCGACGATGCTGAGCGCCACGACGTCGTATTTCATCTCGATGGCGTCGATCTGCGCCACCAGCTCGCGGTCGCGCGCGGTCACGTCGAAGCTGTCGCCCATCGCGGCCTTCAGGCGCTGCATCGCCACCTTGGTCTCCTCGTGCGATTCGGAGACGGCCTTCTTCTCGAACTCACGGTCGGCCGGATCGGTCACCAGCACCAGGTTGCGCGCCGCGATCGCGCGCCGCGTCGCGGCACCGCGCAGGCTGGTGGCCAGGCGTTCGCGCTGGCCGACACCTTCCAGGTAGTTGTCGAAGCGCTCGTTCGAACGGGAGAGCGAGCGCAGCGACAGCCCCGAGACCAGCAGCACGATGGTCGCCAGCACGGCAAAACCGAGCATCAGCTTGGTCTTCACGCGCATGTTCTTGAAGTTCATGAGATTCCCTGAGTCGGTAGGAAGGCTGACCGGATGACACGCCATTGTTCGATGGCGCTGCGTGGCTGCCAATCCGATGCGCGCCGCGTGTGGTGTCGGTCAAGGTCAGGCCCAGCATGAGGGGAAACTGCCTACAACTGCGATCGATGCTCTGGGCGRCGGCCTGGCCTGTGAGCGCTGTCTGACCCGGCAAGCYGGCGCCGTCCGGCAGATTCGCACACCGGCAGGCTCGACCATGGGCCATCTCGTCTGCACGGAGACCCTCGATGGGCCTGACCCCCTTGAACCGCTGGCTCGGCCGCACCGCGATGCCGTTCTTCCGCAAGGCCCTGCCCGCGATGGGCGACACCGAACGGGCCGCGCTCGAAGCCGGCACGGTGGGCTTCGAAGGCCAGCTGTTCTCCGGAAGGCCCGATTTCGATGCGCTGCTGGCGATCCCGCCGAACCGCCTGACGCCGGACGAGCACGCCTTCCTCGACGGTCCGGTGCGCGACCTGATCGGCATGCTCGACGACTTCTCGATCGACACCGAGGGCGACCTGCCCGCCGCCGTGTGGCAGCACCTGCGGACGAAGCGCTTCTTCGGCATGATCATCCCGAAGGAGCACGGCGGCCTGGGCTTCAGCCACCATGCGCATGCGACCGTGGTGACGCGCATCGCGAGCGTGAACGTCGCCGCCGCGGTCACCGTGATGGTGCCGAACTCGCTCGGGCCGGCCGAACTGCTGCTGCGCTACGGCACCGAGGCCCAGAAGGCGCAGTACCTCGAACGCCTGGCCGATGGCCGCGACCTGCCCTGCTTCGGCCTGACCTCGCCCTATGCCGGCTCCGATGCCGCCGCCATCCCCGACCGCGGCGTGCTGACCGAGCGTGTGATCGACGGCCGGCGCGTGCGCGGCTTCAGCGTCACCTTCGACAAGCGCTACATCACGCTGGCGCCGGTGGCGACGGTGGTCGGCCTCGCGTTCCAGGCGGTCGACCTGACGCGCCCCGAGGGCGAGCAGGAACTGGGCATCACCTGCGCGCTGCTGCCGGTGCCGACGCCCGGCATGGAGATCGGCCGCCGCCACCACCCGATGGATTCGGCCTTCATGAACGGCCCGGTGCGCGGCGAGAACGTGTTCGTGCCGATGGACTGGGTGATCGGCGGCGAGCCGCAGGTGGGCCAGGGCTGGCGCATGCTGATGGAGTGCCTGGCGGCAGGCCGCGCGATCTCGCTGCCGGCGATGGGCGCGGCGATGCAGCAGACGGCGCTGTTCGTGATGAGCGGCTACGGGCAGATCCGCGAGCAGTTCGGGCTGCCGATCGCGAAGTTCCACGCGATCGCCGCGCTGCTCGCCCGCACCGCCGCCGACCTGTACGCGACCGACGCGGCCCGCCGCTACACCGCTGCGGCACTCGATGCCGGCCAGCGGCCGAGCGTCGCGAGCGCGATCCTGAAGGTGCACCTGACCGAAGCCGGCCGGCGCGCGGTGATCCACGGCATGGACGTGCTGGGCGGCAAGGGCATCATCTCGGGGCCGGGCAACCTGCTCGGCGCGGCATACCGCCAGGCGCCGATCGCGATCACGGTGGAAGGCGCCAACATCCTGACGCGCTCGCTGATCATCTTCGGCCAGGGGGCGGTGCGCTGCCATCCGCACGTGCTCGACGAGATGGCTGCGGTGCAGGCGAACGACGAACAGGCGCTGGGCGCGGCGCTGCTGGCGCACGGCCGCCACGTGCTGCGCAACCTGGGCGCCAGCCTGGTCGGCGCGCCGCTGCGCGGCCAGGTGCCCGAGGGCCTTCGGAAAGAAGCGCGGCTGATCGCCCGCGTGTCCGCCAAGTACGYGTTGACGGCCGACCTGGCSATGGGCYTGCTGGGCGGCAAGCTCAAGCGCATGGARTTGCTGTCKGCMMGGCTSGGCGATGTGCTGGCGAACCTGTACCTCGCATCGGCCAGCGTGTGGCGCTACGAGCGCGAGGCCGACCCGGCCCTGCTGCCGATCGCGCGCGCGGCGATCCGCGTGCAGCTGGACCAGGCCGCCGCGACGCTGCGCGACCTGTACGCCAACCTGCCCTCCGGCCTGCTGCGTGCGCTGGCGCCGCTGCTGCTGAACGGCACGCGGCACCTCGCCCCGCTGCGCGACCGCGACCTGGTGGCGCTGGCCGAATCGCTGCGCAGCGAACCGGCGGTGCTGGCGCGCCTGTGCATCGATGTGGGTTCGCCGCGCAGCGGCGGCCTGCGCGACCTGCGCAACGCGCTCGACCAGGCGCGTGCGCTCGGCGACGAAGCCGGCGAACTGAACCAGGCCTTGCGCCATTCGCGTTCGCTGGAGGATGTGGCCAGCCATTCGCGCAACCCGGCGGCCGCGCTCGCCTACCTGCGCGCGGCGGCCAGGGTGATCCCGACTTTCCCGGTTCCCGGACCGGCGCGGCCTGTGGCGCCGCCGTCGCCCGTCCCATCCGCCGCGGCCATCGCGGTGCCCGATCCACTGGAGGTGCCATGAGCCAGAACACCGTGAACCCGACTGCTGCCAACGCCGTCTCGAACCCGATCCGCAGCGACGGCGTGCTGCCGCCCGAGAACAAGGTCTTCCTGGCCTTCCGATCGGCCGACGACCTGCAGGGGGCGCTGAACGCCCTGCTGGACGAGAACTTCCTGGAAAGCGACCTGCTGGTGTTCTCGCCGCAGCAGATGGCGCGGCAGATGCGGACCAACATCGCCCATGCGGGCGTGCTGGCCTCGATCGGGCAGGACCTGAACCTGCTGAAGACGCACCTCGCGCTGGCCGAGCAGGGGCACGGCTACGTGGTCGTGCTGTGGCCGAAGAGCGACCACGAGGAGTTCATCACGCAGGTGGCACGCGAGCACAACGCGGCGCGGGCGCAGAAGTTCGGGCACCTGATCATCGAGGAGCTGATCGAGCCGAGCCCGGGCCAGCAGCAGCACTTCGAGTCGCCCGATCGCGGGCTGGACCGCGGAGCGGAACACGAGAGGCAACGCTGAGCGCGCGGTTCACGGCACCGCCGGATCACAACACGGCGTAGCGCCCCGGCTTGTGGTTGACCGCGATGAACAGGTTCATCACGATGGCCGCGAGCACCGACCATGCGACGCGCGACGGTTCGACCACCGTCAGCGCAAGCAGCACGACGCTGCAATCGACGCCCATCTGCACCTTGCCGGCCCGCCAGCCGCGTGTCTGCTGCAGGTACAGCGACACGATGGTGGCGCCGCCCAGGCTGGCGCGGTGGCGAGCGAGGAACAGGCAGCCCGAACCGAGCAGCAGCCCGCCGAGCACGGCCGCGTAGGCCGGGTGCAGGCGCTCGATCGCGAACAGCTGGGGCGACCAATCGGTCATCAGCGACAGCAGCGTGATCGCGATGAAAGTCTTCAGCGTGAACTCGCGGCCCATGCGCCGCCACGCGAACCAGTAGAACGGCAGGTTGATCGCGAAGAACAGCTTGCCCAGGCCGATGCCGGTCGCGTAGTGCAACACGAAGGCGACGCCGGCGGTGCCACCGGTCAGCAGCCCGACCTGCGCGAACAGGATCAGCGCCAGCGAGACGAACAGCGTGCCGGTGAAGATGGCCTGCGCGTCCTCGAACAGCGTGTGGCGCTGGAGCGGCGGCGGGGTTTCGGAGGAGGCAGCGGGGGTGCTCATGGCCCCCGATGTTGCAACAAGCGTGCCGCCCACGCGAAGCCTGAAGACCTTCAATGCCCGCTGCTGTCACCCGAGCGGCCGGCCTCGAACAGGAACCAGGTGCGGCGCTCGGTCTCGTCGATCCACACCTCGATCAGGCTGGCGGTGGCGATGTCGTGGTGTTCGTCGCAGACGCCGTGGGCCTCGCGCAGTTCGGCGACCAGCGTCTTGTTGTCCTCGCGGAGTTCGGCGAGCATGTCCGACGGCTCGACGAACTCGGCGTCGTTGTCGAGGATGCGCTGCGAGCGCGCGACGTGGCCGATCGAGCGCAACGTGCTGCCGCCCACCTTGCGCACGCGTTCGGCGATCGGGTCGGTCATCGCGTAGAGCTGGTCGGCCTGCTCGTCGAGCATCACGTGGTAGTCGCGGAAGTGCGGCCCGCTCATGTGCCAGTGGAAGTTCTTGGTCTTCAGGTACAGCGCGAACACGTCGGCCAGGATGCCGTTCATCGCAGCGGCGATGTCGCGCGTGGCGCCGGCCTTCAGGTCGGTCGGCGTGACCAGCGGGGCGCGCTGGCGTTCCTTGGCGCTGCGTGCCGGGGACGGGGCCTTCTTCTTCATCGCGAATCCTTCCGTGGAGTGTTCGCGCAGCATAGCGTTGTGCTGATTTATTCGCCTCCTTCTGAGGGGGCAGGCTTCTGTTCTTTCGTGGCGCGTGTTCGGAGCGGCCGGGGCAGGCTGTGGGGGCTCGGCTGGGGCGGTCGGCCCTGGCGGGCCGCACGAAGAAGCTCGGCTTCGGGGGTGCATCGGCAAACTCCCGCCACTCACTTCGTTCGTTGTGGTC
>NZ_JBFUCB010000431.1:0-5350 GCF_056405435.1 Rhizobacter sp. P1_G5
ACGCGGCGGACACCACGCTGGGCGCGCTGTTCACGGTCGGCGCGGTGCTGCTGTCGGGCGTCGGCAGCCTGGCGGCGAGCCGCAACGGCGCGCGCGGCCTGCCGTTCTGGCCGGCCCTCGGCTTCGGCATGCTGTACGGCGCGCTGTGCAGCTTCATCGCGGCGCTGGCCGGCGGGCAGCCGATGGCACTGCCGGCCGTCGCGTCCTGGTGGATCGCGCTGCTGTACCTGTCGCTGGCCGGCTCGGTGCTGACCTTCGCCTGCTACCTGACACTGATGCAGCGCCTCGGGCCGGGCCCGGCCGGCAGCATCGGCGTGATGACGCCGCTGCTCGCGCTGGCCGTCTCGATGGCCTTCGAGCACTACAAGCCGGATGGGCTGACGGCTGTCGGCGCGGCGCTGGCGGTGGCCGGCAACGTGCTGATGCTGCGCCGCGGCACGCCGGCGGCCCCGGCCCCGGCCGCGGTCACGCAGGTCAGGGACGGCGCTCCGGCAGCGGAATGAACTCGGTCTCGCCGGGCACGCCGGCGAAGCGCTGGGCCGCCCAGTCGTCGGCGGCCTCGGCGATGCGGTCCTTGCGGCTCGAGACGAAGTTCCACCACATGAAGCGGTGGCCGAGCGGCTCGCCGCCGATCAGCATCACGCGCGCGCCCTGCGGCGCCTCGAGCAACGGCTCGGCGCCTTCGGGCAGCACGACCATCTCGCCCGGCGGCACCGCCTGGCCGTCGAGCGTGAAACCGTGGTCGATGCCGTACAGCGCCCGCTGCGGCGCCGCGGCCGGCACCTGCAGGCGGCCGCCCGGCGGCAGCGCCAGGTCGGCGTAGAGGGTGGGCGACAGCGTCGGGGTCGGCGAGGCGACGTCGAACGCGCTGCCGATCAGCACGCGCACCGCGGTGCCGCCCACCGTCAGCGCGGGAATGGCCGCCGCCGCGGTGTGCGAGAAGCTCGGCGCGTCTTCCTCGTGCTCGGCCGGCAGCGCGGCCCACAGCTGCAGCCCGTGGCTGCGGCGCACGACGTGGCGCAGGTCGTCGGGGGCGCGCTCGGAGTGGGTGATGCCGCGGCCGGCGGTCATCCAGTTGATCGCGCCGGGCTCGATGCGCTGCACGATGCCGGTGCTGTCGCGGTGCAGCATCGCGCCTTCGAACAGGTAGGTGACGGTGGCCAGGCCGATGTGCGGGTGTGGGCGCACGTCGTGGTTGTCGCTCGGCTGGGCGGTGATGGGGCCGAAGTGGTCGAAGAACAGGAAGGGGCCGACCGACTGCTGCTGCGACGAGGGCAGCAGCCGGCGCACGGTGAAGCCGCCGCCGAGGTCCTTGGTGTGCGGATTCAGGCGCAGGAGTTCGAGCATCGGAGGGCCCTCGAAGGGGGTTGTGACGGGTGGGAAAGGCCAGTGTAGAGGGAGCGCTTAAAATTCGCCCCTCTCTCTCGACCTGCGAAAGCCCCCTCCATGAGCCTCAAATGCGGCATCGTGGGCCTGCCCAACGTCGGCAAGTCCACCCTTTTCAACGCGCTGACGAAAGCCGGCATCGCGGCCGAGAACTACCCGTTCTGCACGATCGAGCCGAACGTCGGCATCGTCGAGCTGCCCGACCCGCGCCTGCAGGCCCTGTCGGCGATCGTGAAACCCGAGCGCATCGTGCCGGCGATCGTCGAGTTCGTCGACATCGCCGGGCTGGTGGCCGGTGCGTCCAAGGGCGAGGGCCTGGGCAACCAGTTCCTGGCCCACATCCGCGAGACGGATGCGATCGTCAACGTGGTGCGCTGCTTCGACGACGAGAACGTGATCCACGTCGCCGGCAAGGTCGACCCGATCTCCGACATCGAGGTGATCCAGACCGAGCTGTGCCTGGCCGACCTGGCGACGGTCGAGAAGACGCTGCAACGCTCGATCAAGGCGGCGAAGTCCGGCAACGACAAGGAAGCGGCCAAGCTGGTTGACGTGCTGCAGAAGTGCCAGGCGGCGCTGAACGAGGCGAAGCCGGTGCGCGGCATCGCGTTCAGCAAGGAGGAGCAGGTCATCCTGAAGCCGCTGTGCCTGATCACCGCGAAGCCGGCGATGTTCGTCGGCAACGTCGACGAGGGCGGCTTCGAGAACAACCCCTACCTCGACAAGCTTCGCGCCTACGCCGAGGGCCAGAAGGCGCCGGTGGTGGCGATCTGCGCGAAGACCGAGGCCGAACTGGCCGACATGCCGGACGAAGACCGGCTGATGTTCCTGCAGGAGATGGGGCAGAGCGAGCCGGGCCTGAACCGGCTGATCCGTGCGGCGTTCAGCCTGCTCGGGCTGCAGACCTACTTCACCGCCGGCGTGAAGGAGGTGCGCGCCTGGACCATCCACATCGGCGACACCGCGCCGCAGGCGGCCGGCGTGATCCACACCGACTTCGAGCGCGGCTTCATCCGCGCGCAGACCATCGGCTTCGACGACTTCATCGCGTTCAAGGGCGAGCAGGGCGCGAAGGACGCCGGCAAGATGCGCGCCGAAGGCAAGGAGTACGTGGTGAAGGATGGGGACGTGATGAACTTCCTGTTCAACGTCTGAGTCCCGACAGCGCCGCCTACTCCGCCCCCGCCTCCCAAGGCCGCGTCTTCAACCACTTGCGCCACCAGCGCGGCCGCTGGCGCTGCGGCGCGAGCGTCGTCAGCTGGCGCAGCCGCGCCCCGCTGCCCGGGCGCATGCGGCCGAGGTGCGACACCAGCGCGTCGACCAGCGCCTGCGGCGTGTCGCGCCGGTCCTCCGGCAGGTGTGCCACCACCGCGTGCAGTTGCAGCGTCTCGGCGCCCGGCAGCTCGCCGGTGTAGTGCTGGGCCTGGTGGATGATGCGGTGCACGGTCATCAGCACCTCGCCGGGGTTGGCCACGCCGTCCAGCAGCGCGACCACCCGCTGCTCGTTGAAGCGCACCACGACATCGGATGCACGCAGGCCCTGCTGCACCTGCCGGCCGGCCAGCAGCAGCGCCTGCTCGGCGATCGACGCGCCCTGGCGCAGCCGGATGTCGCGCAGGTTGACGACCTCGAACATCACGACCGCGCTGCGGATGGCGTGCCGCTGGCTGCGGAACTTCATCTGCGCGAGCCGCGGCAGCAGCTCCTTCGGACGCAGCAGGCCGGTCACCAGGTCGTATTGCGCCGCCTCGCGCAGCCGCGCCGACACCACGTCGTGGTCGCGCCGCAGCAGCGACATCGCATACAGCAGCAGCGGCAGGTCGATCGCGCTCGCGAACAGCAGCCCGTACTGCGAGAACAGCCCGCTGGCCACCACGCCGAAGCCCTTCAGCAGCGGCAATGCCGCCCCGGCCCCCAGCACGATCTGGCCGGCCGCCAGCCAGCGCACGTGCGGCAGCTGCCACCGCAGCGAACGCACCAGCAGGCCGCCGCCCACCAGCATCGACAGCGCACCGAACGAGCGCGTCAGGAACCAGCGTTCGGCCAGGTCGAGGAACGGGTAGGCGGCCGTCAGCAGCGCGGCCAGCACGATGCACAGCCACACCAGCGCCCGCTCGAGCGGGCCGATCACCGCCTGCGGCACCGCCGAGCGCAGGAAACCCAGCCCGACCGCCCCGAGCAGCACCGGGCTCAGCATCAACAGCGCGGCGCTCAGCGCCGGCTCCTCGCCGATCGGCGTCTGGTGGACCAGGCCGCTCAGGCAGGCGAGCGTCAGGATCATCGCCACCAGGTAGGCACTGCACCAGCCGAGCGCGCCGTCGCGGTGGACCAGCGCCTGCACCACCACGTACAGCAAGGCCAGCAGCGCGAGCCCGAAGTACGCACCGATGAAGAGCTGGGCCGTGCCCTGGCTTTCGAGCAGGTCGCGCGGGCTGCGGATCAGCGGCGCGCCGCCGAGCGTGGCGGGATGCTCCAGGCGCAGCAGGTAGGTGGTGGCGCGCTGCGCATCGGCATGCAGCTGGAACACCGGCAGCGACGCGCGCACCGGCCACTGCGAGATCGGCGTCAGCACGCCGCTCGCCTGCGGTGCCCCGATGCGCGCGTCGGGCCCGACGCGGTACACCTGGGCGCGCATCAGCGTCGCGTGCGGCAGCTCGAGGAACCAGTCGGCCTCGCTGCCCGCCCCCACCTGCACGCTGAAGCGCACCCAGGTCACGGCCGGCCAGCGCGCGCCGAACACCTCGTCGTCCGGCAGCGGCTGCCAGCCGCCGGTCTCGGCCAGCACCGCCTGGGCCGACGCCTGTCCGGTCGGGTCGACGCGGAACTCCGCCCCGTCGGCCAGGCTGCGCGCCGGGCCGTGCACCGTCAGCTGCAGCGTCGCCGCAGCGCACCAGGCAGGCAGCACGGCGAGCAGCAGCAACAACAGGCGCAGGAATCGGGGGCAGCGGGACGACAAGACGGGGGTCCGGTGAAGCGGCGGTGGGTCGTGAGGGAGGGCGGCGCGCATTCTGGCGTCGATATCGTCGGGATTCGCCCGATGCAGCGCAAGCGAAACGGACTGTTACGCTCTGGCTTTCTCCCATCCAGCCGCCACCCGGCCGCCGCCATGAGCCCCGTCAACGCCCCCAACCTCGCCCTCTCCCCGATCGTCGCCGGCGCCTGGCGCATGGCCGACTGGGGCTGGACCGCCGAACAGCGCCTGCACTGGATCGAGCACTGCATGGAGCTCGGCGTGACGAGCTTCGACCACGCCGACATCTACGGCGGCTACCGCGTCGAGACGCTGTTCGGCGAAGCGCTCGCGCTCAAGCCGATGCTGCGCCAGCACATGCAGCTGGTCAGCAAGTGCGGCATCCGGCTGCTCGGCGAGGCCCGGCCCGAGCACCGGGTCAAGCACTACGACACCTCGGCGGCGCACATCACGCGCAGCGTCGAGAACTCGCTGCGCGCGCTGCAGACCGACCACCTCGACCTGCTGCTGATCCACCGCCCCGATGCGCTGATGGACGCCGACGACGTGGCCGAGGCCTTCACCGCGCTGCGCCAGGCCGGCAAGGTGCGGGCCTTCGGGGTGTCGAACTTCACGCCGGCGCAGTTCGAGCTGCTGAACAGCCGCATCGCGCTGGCCACCAACCAGGTCGAGCTGCACCCGCTGCACCTGTCCCCGCTGCACGACGGCACGCTGGACCAGTGCCAGCGGCTGCGCCTGCGGCCGATGATCTGGTCGCCTCTCGCAGGCGGCGCGCTGCTGACCGGCGGCGATGAACGCGCACGCCGCGTGCAGGCCGCGCTGCAGGCGGTCGGGCAGCGCCACGGCGTCAGCGCCGCGACCGTCGCCTACGCCTGGCTGCTGCGCCACCCGACCCGCCCGCATCCGCTGACCGGCTCGCACCGGCTGGAGGCGATCCGCGAGGCGCTGGCCGCGCTGCAACTGAAGCTGGACGCCGAGTCCTGGACCGAAATC
>NZ_JBFUCB010000432.1:0-5346 GCF_056405435.1 Rhizobacter sp. P1_G5
GCGGTGGTGGCCGAGTAGGGGCTGTTGCCGGGATTTCGCCCGGCAGGGCGAAACCCTGCCAGAGCAACAACCCAGCGCCCCCTGCGACAATCTCGCGAGGAGACCCCATGACGCCGTACAAGACCCTTGAAGACGTGATCGGACAGACGCCGCTGGTGCGGCTGCAGCGCCTGCCGGGCGCCGACAACGAGCGGCGCGGCAACGTGATCCTGGCCAAGCTCGAAGGCAACAACCCGGCCGGCTCGGTGAAGGACCGGCCGGCCATCAGCATGATCCGGCGCGCCGAGGAGCGCGGCGACATCCGCCCCGGCGACACGCTGATCGAGGCCACCTCGGGCAACACCGGCATCGCGCTCGCGATGGCGGCCGCGATCCGCGGCTACCGCATGCTGCTGATCATGCCGGAGGACCTGAGCGTCGAGCGCGCGCAGACCATGAAGGCCTTCGGTGCCGAGCTGATCCTCACGCCGCGCAGCGGCGGCATGGAATACGCCCGCGACCTGGCCGAGCAGATGCAGCGCGACGGCAAGGGCCGCGTGCTCGACCAGTTCGCGAACGCCGACAACCCGCGCGTGCACTACGAGACCACCGGCCCCGAGATCTGGGCCGACACCGGCGGGCGTGTCACGCACTTCATCAGCGCGATGGGCACCACCGGCACCATCACCGGCACCTCGCGCTTCCTGAAGGAGCAGAACCCGGCCGTCCGCATCATCGGTGCGCAGCCTGCCGAAGGCTCGCGCATCCCCGGCATCCGCAAGTGGCCCGAGGCCTACATGCCGAAGATCTACGACCCGAGCTGCATCGACGAGACGGTCAGCGTCAGCCAGGACGCGGCCGAGGAGATGGCGCGCCGCCTGGCGCGCGAGGAAGGCCTGTTCGGCGGCATCTCGGCGGCCGGCGCCTGCTGGGTGGCGCTGGAGATCGCCAGGCGGGTCGAGAACGCGACGCTGGTGTTCGTCGTCTGCGACCGCGGCGACCGCTACCTGTCCACCGGCGTCTTCCCCGCCTGAGCCCACCATGAATTACGACACCCGCTTCTGCCCGAACTGCGCGACCGGCCTGCAGCCGGTGACGCTCGAAGAAGACGGCGGCCCGAAGACGCGGCTGCGCTGCCCGGCCTGCGCCTGGACGCACTGGAACAACCCGACGCCGGTGCTGGCCGCGGTGATCGAGCTGGCCGATCGCGACGGGCAGCTGCTGCTGGCGCGCAATGCCGCCTGGCCCGGCAGGTACTTCGGGCTGATCACCGGCTTCATGGAGGCGGGCGAGACGCCGCAGGAGGGCATCACCCGCGAAGTGATGGAGGAAACCTCGCTGACGGTCGATCGCCTGTCGATCATCGGGGCCTACGACTTCCAGCGGATGAACCAGGTGATCATCGCGTACCACGCGGTGGCGCGCGGCGAGATCAAGTTGTCGCCGGAGCTCGTCGAGTACAAGCTCTTCACCCCCGAGGCCGTGCAATGCTGGCCGGCCGGCACCGGCTATGCGCTGGCCGACTGGCTGACCGCGCGCGGCATCACGCCGCAATGGCGCGAGCTGATGCCGCGGCCGGTGGAACCCACTTGAAAGGACTCGCGATGGAAGCGCAGAAAGAAGTCGATGCCCGCGGCATGAACTGCCCGCTGCCGATCCTGAAGGCCAAGAAGGCGCTGGCCGACATGAACAGCGGCGAGCTGCTGAAGGTGATCGCGACCGACCCGGGGTCGATGCGCGATTTCCAGGCGTTCGCGCGGCAGACCGGGAACGAGCTGGTCGAGCAGAAGGCGGTGAACGACGAGTTCATCCACCTCTTGCGTCGACGTTAGAACTCCAGGTTCTTCAGGTACTTCCGGAAATCCGCCCCCAGCACCGGGTGAGCCAGCGCCAACTCCACGTTGGCCTCCAGGAAGCCTTCCTTGCTGCCGCAGTCGTAGCGGCGGCCTTCGTAGCGGTAGGCGAACACCTTCTCGCGGCGCAGCAGCCCGGCGATGCCGTCGGTCAGCTGGATCTCGCCACCCACGCCGCGCGGCTGGTTCGCGATCTCGGTGAAGACGCCCGGCGTCAGGATGTAGCGCCCGGCCACGCCCAGCCGCGACGGCGCTTCTTCCGGCGCCGGCTTCTCGACGATGCGGGTGATGTCGATCAGCCGGTCGTTCACTGCGCGGCCGTCGACGATGCCGTAGCGCTTCGTCTGCTCCGGCGGCACCTCCTGCACCGCCAGCATCGAGACGCGCCATTCGGCGAACTGCTCGACCATCTGCTGCAGCACCGGCTTCTGGCCCACCATCAGGTCGTCGGCCAGCAGCACCGCGAACGGCTCGTTGCCGATCAGCCGCTGCCCGCAC
Organism: Rhizobacter sp. P1_G5; assembly: GCF_056405435.1. Classification (NCBI taxonomy): domain Bacteria; kingdom Pseudomonadati; phylum Pseudomonadota; class Betaproteobacteria; order Burkholderiales; family Sphaerotilaceae; genus Rhizobacter; species Rhizobacter sp. P1_G5. The sequence goes on from NZ_JBFUCB010000432.1 coordinate 2,331, forward strand.
AGCACCGCATGGCCCAGGCCCAGCGCCTGCGGCTGGCGCACGTAGACGCACTCCATGTCGTCCGGCTTCACGCTGTGCACCACGTCCAGTAACTCTTGCTTACCCGCCTGTTCGAGGGCTACCTCCAATTCGAAGGTCATGTCAAAGTGATCTTCGATGGGGCGCTTGTGCCGGCCGGTCACGAAAATCATCTCGCGGACCCCGGCGGCGTAGGCCTCCTCGACGGCGTACTGGATGAGGGGCTTGTCGACAACCGGCAGCATTTCCTTCGGTTGGGCCTTGGTCGCGGGCAGGAATCGCGTGCCGAGGCCCGCTACCGGAAAGATCGCCTTGTTGACAAACATGTGTGTCTGGTCCCTTTAAACTGTGATTTAGTCGACAAAAACCATTGTGTCACGGGCTCTTTGGAGGGCATGTGACACCGGGGCAGAGCCTCTCGAAGCCGCATGGACTTGCTGATCATCGAACCGCTGGAAGCAGAAGTCATGCAGTGGCTCGATGCGCGCTATTCGCTGCGGCAGGCGCCGGAGCTGGCGCGCGACACCCGCGCATTCCGCCAGGCGCTCTACAACGTGCGGGCGCTGATCCTGCCGCCCACCGTCGCGCTCGATGCGCAGGCGCTGCACTACGCGCCGGTGCTGCGCGCGGTCGGCCGGGTCAGCGCCGGCGCCGAGAACATCGACCTCGACGCCTGCGCGCGCGCCGGCATCGAGGTGGTGCGCAGCCAGACCGCCACCGCGCAGGCCGAGGCCGAGTTCATGATCGGCGCGCTGCTGTCGCTGCTGCGCCGCGTGCCGGTGGTCGGCTCCGACGGCATGCTGGTCGGCCGCGAGCTGGGCGCCTGCACCGTCGGGCTGATCGGCATGCCGCCGGCCGCGAAGGCGATGGCCCGGATGCTGAGCGGCTTCGGCTCGAAGCTCATCGGCTACGACCCGTCGCTGCATGCGAGCGACAGCGTGTGGAACCGCTGGCAGGTCGGCCCGGTGGGCCTGCGCGAGCTGCTGGAGCAGTCCGATGCGGTGTGCGTGCAGCTGAACTACTTCAGCCGCTACCACGGGCTGCTGGGCGAGCGCTTCCTGCCGTTCTGCAAGCCGAACCAGGTGATCGTCAGCATCGCGCACTCGGGCCTGTTCGACGAGAAGTCGCTGGCCGACGTGCTGTCCAGCGGGCGCGTCTCGGCCGTCTGGCTCGACAGCCTGGAGCCCGGCGCGCTGGAGCCGGGCCGGCCGCTGAGCGGCATGGACACGCTGCAGATCACGCCGCGGGTGGCCAGCACCACGCGCGAATCGCGGCTGCGCAGCTCGTGGGCGGTGGCCCGGCGGATCGACGAGCTGCTCGCGATCTCGGCCGGCGCACCGCGCGAGTTCAGGACGACGGACCCAGGCGTTCCGCTTGATGCCGCAGTCGATCCAGCGTTGCCGTGAAGTCGACCAGGCGCTGCTTCATTTCATCGACCACCGCCTGAGGCGCGCGCGCGACGAAGCTCTCGCTCGACAGCTTCGCGTCGCACTTGCCGATCTCGGCCTCTATGCGCTTGATCTCCTTGGCCACCCGCTCGCGCTCGGCGGCGACGTCGATCTCGACATGCAGCGCGATCCGCGTCTCGCCCTGCACCGAGACCGGCAGCTGCGCCGTCGCCGCCGCGAACGCGGCCTCGTCGTCGAACACCTGCACGCCCGACAGCCGGATCAGCGACTGCAGCAGCGGCGCGGCCTCGCGCACGAAGTCGTTGTCGCCGATCGCGTACAGCGGCACCGGCTTGGTCACCTGCATCTCGTTGCGCAGGTTGCGCGTCGCGCCGGCCAGGCCCTTGAAGCGCTCGACCCAGGCATCGGCCTGCGGGTCGACGCGCTCCAGCTGCGCCTTCGGGTACGGCGCGGTGACGATGCTCTGCCCGGAGCCCGYCGCCTTGCGGCCGGCCAGCGGCGCGACCACGTCCCACAGCTCGGCGGTCACGAACGGCATGATCGGATGCATCAGGCGCAGCACCGTCTCGAGCGTGCGCAGCAGCGTGCGCCGCGTCGCGCGCTTCGCCGCCTCGTCGCCGTTCTGCAGCTGCGCCTTCGCGAGCTCCAGGTACCAGTCGCAGTATTCCGTCCAGACGAACTGGTAGATGGCGTTGGCGACGTTGTCGAGCCGGTAGTCGCTGAAGCCCTGCTCGACCGCCGCCTCGACGCGCTGCAGCTCGCCGCTGATCCAGCGGTCGACCTTCGAGAACGACAGGTAGCCGGCGAACTCGCCGCCCGGCTCGCACTGCGCCTTGGTGTGCTCGGCGAGGCCGCAGTCCTGGCCCTCGCAGTTCATCAGCACGAACTTGGTCGCGTTCCAGAGCTTGTTGCAGAAGTTGCGGTAGCCCTCGCAGCGCTTGGTGTCGAAGTTGATGTTGCGCCCGAGGCTCGCGTACGAGGCCATCGTGAAGCGCAGCGCGTCGGCGCCGTAGGCCGGCATGCCGTCGGGGAACTCCTTCTTCACGCGCGCGGCCACCTTCGGCGCGGTCTCGGGCTTGCGCAGGCCGACGGTCGATTTCTGCACCAGCGTCGCGAGGTCGCGGCCCTCGATCAGGTCGACCGGGTCGAGCACGTTCCCTTCGGACTTGCTCATCTTCTTGCCTTCGCTGTCGCGCACCATGCCGTGGATGTAGACGGTGCGGAACGGCACGCGGCCGGTGAAGTGGGTGGTCATCATGATCATGCGCGCCACCCAGAAGAAGATGATCTCGTAGCCGGTGACCAGCACGCTGGACGGCAGGAACAGGTCCATCTCCTTCGTCTTCTCGGGCCAGCCGAGCGTCGAGAACGGCACCAGCGCCGACGAGTACCAGGTGTCGAGCACGTCCTCGTCGCGGCGCAACTCGCCGCTGTAGCCGGCGGCCTGGGCCTTGACCCGCGCGTCGGCTTCGGTGCGTGCGACGAAGATCTCGCCGCCGCTGCCGTACCAGGCCGGGATCTGGTGGCCCCACCASAGCTGGCGCGAGATGCACCAGTCCTGGATGTTSTTCATCCACTGGTCGTAGGTG
>NZ_JBFUCB010000433.1:0-5337 GCF_056405435.1 Rhizobacter sp. P1_G5
TCCTGCACAGCTGGCGCAGCACGGTGATCACCGGCCTGACGCTGCCGATCGCGGTGATCTCGGCGTTCATCGCGGTGTACGCGTTCGGCTTCACGCTGAACTTCATGACGATGATGGCGCTGAGCCTGTGCATCGGGTTGCTGATCGACGATGCGATCGTGGTGCGCGAGAACATCGTGCGCCACGTGCACATGGGCAAGAGCCACGTGCAGGCGGCGCATGACGGCACCGAAGAGATCGGGCTGGCGGTGATGGCCACCACCTTCGCGATCTGCGCGGTGTTCGTGCCAGTGGCCTTCATGAAGGGCATCATCGGCAAGTTCTTCTTCTCGTTCGGCGTCACGGTGGCGGTGGCGGTGCTGGTGTCGCTGTTCGTCAGCTTCACGCTCGACCCGATGCTGTCGAGCATCTGGCGCGACCCGCCGACCAACCGCCTCGCGAAGCTGCCGGTGCTCGGCCACCTGATGCGCTGGACCGACCGCGGCATGGACGTGCTGCACGTCGTCTACGAGCGCACGATCCGCTGGGTGTTCTCGGGCCGGCGCTACCGCGTGTTCGTGCCGCCGATCCCGGCCTATGGGCGCCCGTTCGATGCGGCGGGCAAGCGCGACAAGTCGCAGCCGCGCCGTTTCCGGCTCGTGACGCTGACGCCGCGCGGACTGGTCGGCTGGGGCGCGTTCGGCAGCCTCGTGCTGGCGCTCCTGCTGTCGACGCAGATCGGCAACGAGTTCATCCCCGAATCGGACAACAGCTACATCCAGCTGAACGTGACGCTGCCGGTGGGCACCAGCCTGCAGCGCGGCAGCGCGAAGCTGGCGCAGGTGGAGCAGGTGATCCGCGTCATGAGTGAGGTGCGCCTGACCTCGACGACGATCGGCGACACCGGCAACGGCAGCCGCAACTCGGCGACGCTCGCGATCCAGCTGGTGAAGCCCTCCGAACGCAAGCGCACGCAGAGCGAGGTCGAGGCGGCGATGCGCGAGGCGCTGAAGCCGATCCCTGGCATCGAGATCACGGTCGGCCAGCAGCCGATCTACGTCGCGCTGCTCGGGCCCGATCCGAAGGTGCTCGAGACCGAGGTGCAGCGGCTCGCCGACAAGGTCGCCAAGGTCAAGGGTATCGCCGACCTGACGACCTCGGTGAAGCCGGGCCTGCCGGCCTATGCGGTGCGGCTGAAGCCCGACGCGGTGCGCGAGCTGGGCCTGACCACCAGCCAGCTGGCGACCAGCCTGCGCAGCTACGTGAACGGCGATGTCGCGACCTACTGGACCTCGCCCGACGGCGAGCAGGTCGACGTGGAACTGCGGCTGCCGCAGGCCTCGCGCGAGAACATCACGCAGCTCGACAGCCTGCCGGTCGCGTACGCGAAGGACGGCACGCCGATCGCGCTGTCGCGCGTGGCCGACATCGTGCCGGTGGTGAACCCGCTGGTGATCAAGCGCCAGGACCTGCAGCGCCGCCAGGCCATCTATGCCGGCACGCAGGGCCGCCCGAGTGGCGACGTGGGCGCCGACGTGCAGAAGATCGTCAAGGAGACGCAGCTGCCGCCGGGCTACCGCTTCGACGTCGGCGGGCAGACCAAGGACCAGGCCGAGGCGCTCGCCGGCATCCTGACGGCGGTGGTGGCGGCGATCGTCTTCATCTACATCGTGCTGGCCTCGCAGTTCGGCAGCTTCCTGCAGCCGATCGCGATCATGGTGTCGCTGCCGCTGGCGCTGCTGGGCGTGATGATCGCGCTGTGGGTGACGCGCTCGACGCTGAACCTGTTCTCGATGATCGGCCTGGTGATGCTGATGGGGCTGGTGACGAAGAACGCGATCCTGCTGGTCGACTTCGCGAACCACGGCCGCAAGGCCGGCCTCTCGATGGCCGACGCGCTGCTGCAGGCCGGGCTGGTGCGGATGCGCCCGATCATCATGACGACGGCCGCGATGGTGTTCGGCATGCTGCCGCTGGCGCTCGCGCTCGGCGAGGGCGGCGAGATCCAGGCGGGCATGGGGCGGGCCATCATCGGCGGCGTGATCACGTCGACGCTGCTGACGCTGATCGTCGTGCCGGTGGTGTATTCCTACCTCGTGCGAGAGCGCAAACCCTCGCCGGTGCACGACGAAGCACCGGCCCTGCCGAGCGGGGATCTCATCGCCAAGTAGTCAGAACAGGTGCCCGACGTTGAACCAGGTCAGCAGGCCCAGCGCCGCGAAGATCGCCGCCGCGATGCCGTGCACGAGCTTGATCGGCAGCTTCGTCGCGGCCTGGTGCCCGAGCAGCACCGCGGGCACGTTGGCCAGCATCATCCCGAGCGTCGTGCCGGCCACCACCGCGCCGAGGTCGGCATAGCGCGCGGCGAGGGCGACGGTCGCGATCTGCGTCTTGTCGCCCATCTCGGCGAGGAAGAACGCGATCACCGTGGTGCCGAACACGCCGAAGCGCTGCGGGGTGGCCTCGTCCTCGTCGATCTTGTCGGGGATCAGCATCCACGCGGCCATCGCGAGGAACGACCCGCCGATGATCCAGCGCAGCGTGTCCGGCCCGAGCCAGGCTGCGATCGCGGTGCCGACGGCGCCGGCCAGCGCATGGTTGACGAGGGTCGCGACCAGGATGCCGAGGATGATCGGCAGCGGGCGGCGGAACCTGGCGGCGAGCAGCAGCGCGAGCAGCTGGGTCTTGTCGCCGATCTCGCCGAGCGCGACGGCGCCGGTCGAGACGAGGAAGGCTTCCATGAGGGGGCAGTACTCCGGGGCCGGTGGACGCAACGACCGCGCCGCAACCCCGGCCCTTCCGGAGGCAGCACGGTCATCGGTCTTGCCAGGCCTGTGACAGGGTCACTGCTGCCTGCGCCATGGCCTGAGGGCCAAGTGTGTTGACGCAAGCCCCTGCAGTGGCTGCAGGGCGGCTACTCCCCAATGACGGGTGGGGCGCATTGTAGTCGCGGCGGATGTCGTCGAGGCTGACGGTGAGGTCGATGTCCAGTGTCGAGTAGTCGCCCGTCAGGCGATCGGTGGGGCAGGCTGCAGGGCGGGTTGTCATCGTCGCTTCCTTCTCGGCAAGTGCGGGAAGCGGCAGTCTGCAAGTCAACTCGTAACCAGATGTGGCCATTGAGTAACCCACCGGATACATCTTGGCGGATCGGCTGTCACGGAAGTCACACCTGGCGCGACACGTGGATCACGTCGCGCACGATCGGGTAGATGTGGTTCTGCCAGCGCCGGCCGCTGAAGACGCCGTAGTGGCCGACGCCGGCTTGCACGTAGTGCGTGCGCAGGTACGGCCGCAGCCCGCTGCACAGGTCCTGCGCGGCGAGGGTCTGGCCGGGCGCGCAGATGTCGTCGCGCTCGCCCTCGACCGTCAGCAGCGCGGTGCGGCGGATCGCGGCCGGCTCGACCGGGCGCCCGCGGAACGTGAGCCGGCCGAGCGGCAGCGCGTACTCCTGGAACACCAGCCGCACGGTCTCGAGGTAGAACTCGGCCGGCAGGTCGGCGACCGCGAAGTACTCCTCGTAGAAGTTGCGCGTCGCGGCGGCCTGCTTCAGCCGGTCTTCATCCGGCTGCGGGTGCGCCAGGTTCTCGTAGTAGGTCTTGAAGGCGTTGATGTGCCGGTCCTTGTTCATGCTCATGAACGCGGTCAGCTGCACGAAGCCCGGGTAGACGCGGCGGCCGGCGCCCGGGTAGCGCCACGGCACGACGCCGATCAGGTGCTTCTCGAACCACGCGATGTCCTTGGTCATCGCGAGCTTGTTGACCTCGGTCGGGCTGATGCGGCAATCGATCGGCCCGGCCATCAGCGTCAGGCTCAGCGGCGTGGCCGGGTGGCGGTCCTGCGACATCACCGCGACGGCGCTCAGCGCGGCCACGCAGGGCTGGCAGATCGCCATCAGGTGCGCGCCCTCGCCGATCGCCGCGAGGAAGTCGATCAGGTGCTGCGTGTACTCGTCGAGCCCGAACGGGCCGGCCGAGAGCGGCATCTCGCGGCCGTTGTGCCAGTCGGTGATGTAGACGTCGTGGTCGGCGAGCATCGTGCGCACGGTGTCGCGCAGCAGCGTCGCGAAGTGGCCGGACATCGGCGCGACGATCAGCACCCGCGGCTGCGGCGCCGCGGTGGGGTTGCCCATATCCTTGCGGAAGTGCAGCAGCGTCGCGAACGGCGTCACCAACGCGACCTCCTCGGTGACGGCCACCGGCTCGCCGGCGACGAGCACGCTCTCGATGCCGAACGCCGGGCGGTGGTGCGTCACCTGGGCCAGGCCCATCAGCTCGCAGGCGGCCGCGAGCTTGCGGTTGCCTGCGAGCGCCGACCAGCCGAAGCTCGGGTCCTGCAGCATCGGCAGCGCCGTGCGCGCGAGCGCCTGCAGCGGCCACATCATGTCGGCGTGGGCCTGGTAAGCCTGGTACATCATGGGTTCTCCTGCGCGCGGTAGCGTGCACCGAAGAACGAGCAACTTGCGCGCCAGCCGGCCGGCACGCACCAGGCCGTGGCACAGCGCTTGCAATGCCGTACCGGACACGCCGCCCCGCCGCGTGGTTTCGGAGACCCCGCATGTCGACCGTCGCCGCGAAGAAGCCTGCTGCCAAGCCTGCTCCGAGGAAGGCGGAGGCTGCCACGGCGAAGGCGACGCTGACGCTCAGCAGCCGCAACTACTCGTCGTGGTCGCTGCGCGGCTGGCTGCTGGCGCGCTTCGCCGGGTTGGACTTCGACGAGGTGATGGTGTCGCCCGACGACGCCGATGCGCGCAAGGAACTGCTGCTGCTCGCGCCGTCGATCCGCGTGCCCTGCCTGACGCACGAGGGCGCGAAGGTGTGGAACACGCTCGCGATCGCGCAGTACCTGGACGAGATCAAGCCGGGCGCCGGCCTGATGCCGAAGGACCGCATCGCGCGGGCGCATTGCCGTTCGGTCAGCGGCGAGATGAACTCGGGCTTTGCGAACCTGCGCAGCTCGCTGCCGATGAACCTGAAGGCGCATCACCCGGGGCACAAGATCTGGGCCGGCGCGCAGCCCGACATCGACCGCATCACCGAGATCTGGACAGAGTGCCTCGAGGCGTACGGCGGCCCGTACCTGTTCGGCGCRCAGCGCACGATGGCCGACGCGATGTACGCGCCGGTGGTCACGCGCTTCCTGACCTACGGCGTCAAGCTGAACAAGCCCTGCATCCTCTACTGCCAGGCCATCATGGCGATGCCGGAGATGATGGAGTGGATCGCGGCGGCGAAGGCGGAGCCCGACGACATCGAAGAACTCGACATGGAGTTCTAGCGTCGTTGTTGCGTTGGCGCGGAAGGCGCGCGCGGGGAGTCTGTGGCTCGCCGGCCGGGTCGGTCATTGCCCCTGGCGGGGCAA
>NZ_JBFUCB010000434.1:0-5317 GCF_056405435.1 Rhizobacter sp. P1_G5
GGCCGAGCCGTCGCAGCGCGAGGTCTTCGCGCGGCTCGATGCCGAGCTGGCCGATGCCATCCACCTTGCGACCCGAACTGCGACACGACACCGACCTGCACCATGAGCAACCTCGCCCCCATCCATTCGGCCGCTACGGCCGCTCCCACCAGCGCCATCTCGGCCTGGCCCGATGTCGATTCGCTGTACCGCCGCTTCGCCGAGCTCGTGAAGCAGCCGATGCGCCCGATCCGCCGCGATGCGATGGCCGGCGTGATGCGCCATTTCGACGAGCGCTGCGCCGGTTCGCGCCAGCTTGCCGAGCGGGCGCAGGCGGTGATCCCCGGTGGCGTGCAGCACAACCTGGCGTTCAACCACCCGTTCCCGATCGCCGCCGCCAAGGCCCAGGGCGCCCACCTGACCGATGTCGACGGCAACCGCTACATCGACTTCCTGCAGGCCGGCGGCCCGACGCTGCTCGGCTCCAACCACCCGGTGGTGCGCGAGGCCGTCAACCGCGTGCTCGACGACTGCGGGCCGGTGACCGGGCTGCTGCATGAGTACGAGGTGAAGCTCGCCGAGCTGGTGTGCCGGGCGATGCCGGGCGTCGAGATGCTGCGGCTGCTCGGCTCCGGCACCGAGGCGGTGATGGGCGCGGTGCGCCTCGCTCGCGCCTACACGCGCCGCAAGTGGGTCATCAAGATTGGCGGCGCGTACCACGGCTGGAGCGACCAGCTGGTCTACGGCATGCGGCTGCCCGGCACCGGGCGCATGGAGGCCGTCGGCATCCCGCGCGGCGCGACGGCGCACACGCAGGAGTGCCACCCGAACGACCTCGATGCGCTGCGCCGCAAGCTGCAGATCAACCGCCTGCGCGGCGGCACCGCGGCCGTGCTGCTGGAGCCGCTCGGCCCCGAGAGCGGCACCCGCCCGGTGCACCCCGACTACAACCGCCAGGTGCGCGCGCTGTGCGACGAGTTCGGCGCGCTGATGATCTTCGACGAGGTGGTCACCGGGTTCCGCATCGGCATGGGCGGCGCGCAGGCGTATTTCGGCGTCAAGCCCGACCTGACGGTGCTCGGCAAGTGCCTGGCCGGCGGCTACCCGATGGCCGGCGCGATCGGCGGCCGGCGCGACGTGATGATGCTGCTGGTCGGCGGCATCGGCACCACCGCGCGGCGTGCGTTCGTCGGCGGCACGCTGTCGGCGAACCCGCTGTCGTGCGTGGCCGGCTTCCATGCGCTGCAGGAGGCTGAGCGGGTCGATGCGGCCGGCGTCGCGGGCCGCGCCGGCGACCGGCTGCGGCGCGGGCTGGAGACGATCATCGCGGCGCGCGGCCTGCCGTACGTGGTCTACAACCTGGGCTCGATCGTGCACCTGCAGACCTCGGGCGTGCTGCTGATGRACACCAGCAGCCTCTACAAGCTGTACCGCGCGAAGGACGAGGCCAAGGCCCGCAAGCACATGATGGAAGAGATGGGCGCGGCCTACACCGCGCACGGGCTGATCACGCTGGCCGGCAGCCGCCTCTACACGAGCCTGGCCGACACCGACGAGGTGATCGACGACGCCTTGAACCGGTTCGACGACGTGTTCAAGCTGGTATGAGCACCGACGAGATCCTGCGCACCCAATGGCTGCAGCTGCGCGAACGGCTGCAGCGCAAGCATCTGCTGGGCGGAAGCAACGCAAGCTTGTCGCTGCGCGTCCCGGGCGCGGCGGCGATGTGGTTCGGCAGCGCGCTGGAGGCCGCACCGCAGCGGCTGCCGCTGCATCAGGACAACGAAGGAGGGGAAGAGGGCGCCCATGCCGCGGTCTACCGCGCACGCCCTGACGTGGGGGCCATCGGATGGGGTGGCGGGTCGTTCGGCATCGCGCTCGCCGACTTCGGCGGCACGATGCCGCAGCTGTTCGACGAACAGGCCCGCCACCTCGGCCCGATGGCCCCGGCCACGCCGCCCAGCGCGCTGGCAAGCTCGCTGCAGCAGCACCGCGGCAACGTGCTGATGGTGCAGCGCCGCCCGCTGTGCCTGGGCAGCACCGCGACGCGCCTGGCGCTGAACGCCGAGCTGTTCGAGAAATGCGCGAAGGCGCATGTGCTCGCGGTGGCCACCGGCGGCCGCGTGCGCGCGCTGCCATGGTGGGTGCGGTGGATTGCCAACGGCCGCCTGCGAAAGGATGCATCGCGGGCCGAAGCGCGCTTCGCGCAAGGCCTGCTGCCCGAAGAGAGCAAGGGATACTGAAACACCCCACGAGGAGACCCCGCATGCCCGCGAACGACGCATCGCCGATGCCCCCCTTTCAGGTCGCCGCGGCGCTGGCCGTCGGCACCATCGCCGTGCTGATGATCGGCGTGCAGCCGATCCTGCTCGGCGAGCTGGTCGATGCGAAGCAGGTGAGCCTGGAGGGCGTCGGCATCGTCGCGATGGCCGAGATCATCATGCTGGGCCTCGGTGTCGCGCTCGGCGATGCGCTGTTGCCGGGCGCGCAGCTGCGGCGCATCACGCTGGTCGCCGCGCTGCTGGCCGCGTGCCTCGACCTGCTGACGATGCGCGCCTCGGGCGACGCCGCGATGACGGCCGTGCGTGCCGCCGCGGGCCTGGCGGAAGGCGTGCTGGTCTGGGGCACCACCGGCGTCATCGTGCGCAGCGCCAACCCGGCGCGCGTCGGCGGCATCTTTTTCGTCGTGCAGACGATCGCGCAGGCGGCGCTCGGCGCGCTGCTGGCGCATGCGGTGATCCCGCTCGCCGGGTGGCAGGGCGGGTTCGCGGCGCTGGCGGTGCTGTCGCTGCTGCCGTGCGTGCTGGCCTTCCGCCAGCCGGCGCGGCTCGCGCCGCTGGTGGCGACTGCGGTCTCGGGCTTCCGCTGGTCGGTCGCCACGCTGCTGCCGCTGGTGGTGGCGTTTCTCCAGTTGGCCACGCTGGGCTCGTTCTGGGCCTACCTCGAGCCGCTGGGCAAGGCGGCAGGCTTCGATGCGCGCGCCGCGCAGACGCTGATCGCCGGCGTGCTGGTGATGCAGGTCATCGGCGGCAGCCTCGCCACCTTCGCGGTCGGGAGGTTGCCGGCGCGGCCGACGCTGGTCGCCTGCTCGGGGGTGCTGGCCGCGGTGATGTTGGCGCTGCATGCGCTGCCGGCCGGGCGCTCGCTGGATTTCGCGCTCGGCTGCGCGGTGTTCGGCTTCGTGTGGATGTTCATGCTGCCGTTCCACATCGGCCTGGCCTTCGGTGCCGACACCAGCGGCCGGCTGGCCGGGCTGGTGCCGGCCGCCCAGCTGCTGGGCAGCGCCTTCGGGCCGCTGATGGCATCGTTCATCGTCGAGGGCGACGAGGCCGGCGCCGTGCCCTGGCTCAGCGCCGCTTTCGCGGTGGCGGCCGCGGCGCTGTTGCTGGCACTTGTCGTGATCAGGGCAGCGGCACGACCGCGCCCTGCAGGTAGCGGTTCGCCTTGACGAGCCACCAGCGGTCATCGGTCAGCGGCTGGTTGCCGAGGCCGATGTTGTCGGTGGAGTCGCCGACGCCGGCGCCGAACATCAGCGACACCACGCCCGCCGCCTTGGCTTCGGGCAGGTGGCTGCCCCAGGTGATCTGCGCGCCGTTGGAGCTCACCTTCGGATCGCCGGCCGCGTTGGTCTTGTAGTAGCTCGCGGCGAACACGCTCGGCGTGGCGGTGAAGGTGTCGCCGAAGAAGTACGTCGGCGCGGTGTCCTCGTAGTGCTTGCTGGTGGCGTTGGTCAGCGTCGCGAACGGCGCGCCGGTGGCCGGGTTGGTGCCGACCGAGCCGTTCACGTGGCCGGCCGGCAGCTGCCACAGCACCACCGGCTTCTTCAGCGCGGCGTTCAGCGTCTGCACGTAGTACAGGTAGTTGTTCCAGTGGTCGGCGTTGAACTGCCACTTCGCGTTGCCGGCGGCGCCGCCGTCATAGCCGTACTTGTCGAACGAGATGAAGCTCGCGCCGTAGCTCGTGATGCCGGCCGCGTTGTAGTAGTTCGCGACGCGTTGTGCGCTGGCGGCGATGTACGGCCGGCCGGCGGTCCAGCCCTTCTCGGCGGTGTCGGTGATGTGCATCAGCCCGTTGGTCGAGGCGCCGCTCTGCGCATCGCTCCAGATGTTGATCTGCCAGCCGTACCACGCGTTGCGGCTGCGCTTCTGCACGATGTAGTTGACCGCCTTGACGAGCCCCTCGAGCGTGTTCGGGAACTGCGGGTCGGCCGAGGTCAGCACGCCCGCGGCGTACGCCTGGTCCACGCGCGCCATGATCTGCGACGGCTGCAGGCCGGAGTTCTGCATCATGTAGCCGATGAAGTCCGGCTCGATCACGTAGCCCACCGGGTCGTCGCCGGCCTCGGTGTTCGCGATGTCGATGGTCTTGACCCAGTCCTTGAAATACGCGCCCATGTAGGTCGCGTCCTGGATGTGGGCGAGGTCGGTCGGGTAGCTCTCGCCGCCGTCGGCGATGTTGTAGAACACGAAGACCGGGATCATCCCGAGCTTCTTCGACTCGCGGATGAAGTTGGTGGCGCGGAAGCACGGCACCGTCGTCCAGGTGCACCAGCTGGTGTTGCCCGGCACCGAGGCGCCGCCGTTCAGGTAGATGTAGCGCAGGTCGGCGCGGGTGTTCAGGTCGCCGCTGCCGAAGTTCTGCCAGTTGGCCAGCGCGGTGCCGCCGTCGTCGGAGACCGAGCCGATCGACACGTGCGCCGGCAGGCCGGGCAGGCTGCCGTCGGGCTTCTTCACGCGCACGCCGACCCAGCGGCCGTTGCCGTTGGCGTCGAGGATGCGGATGCCGGCGCGGCCGGCGCCGAGCGCGTTGACCGTGAGCTTGCTGCCGCTGACCGACACCGTCGCGACCTTCGGGTTGTTGGAGGCGACCGTGAAGCTCGGGTAGGCGACGCCGGAGACGCTGAGGTCGAGCGTGACTGAGCCGGGAGCGAGCGTGCTTTGCAGCGACTGGCCGCCGACATCCCACTGCTTGATGCCGATCAGCGAGGCGTTGCCGACGGTGGTGGCCGACGCATCGCTGAGCGTGGCGCCGGCGGCGTTGATCAGCTTCAGCTGGTAGGTGTAGAGGCCGAGCTTCTTGCCGGTGATCTGGATCGTGGCCGTCTGGGCCGCGTTGCCCACGTCGGCCAGCGTGCCGGACTGGACCTTGACGCCGTCTTCATACAGCTCCCACGAGGTGCCGCTGGTGCCCCACCATTTGTTCCAGACGATCGCGAAGCTGCCGGCGTGGTCGTAGTTCTGGATCTGCAGCGTGGGCTTGGCGGGCGCGCCGACGGGGGCCGGGGCGGGCGCGGGCGCGGGTGCCGGAGCCGGAGCCGGCGCAGGGGCGGGGGCGGGGG
>NZ_JBFUCB010000435.1:0-5311 GCF_056405435.1 Rhizobacter sp. P1_G5
CGTTCATCGTCTCCATCGTCGCGTGGTTCTGGAACGGGTAGCTGTAGACCGCCTCGACGACGCGCGCGGCCGAGGCCAGCGCGGCCCGCGCATCGCCGTTCGAATTGCCGACCGCCGCCTCCGGCGCATCGAGGCCGGCCTTCAGCGTCGCGGCGATCTCGGCGCTGCCGATCTTCGCGTTCGGGCCTTCGTCCCACACCACCGGCAGCGCCTCGAGTGCGGACTTCGCGCGCCACCAGGTGTCGGCGACGACGGCCACCGCGCTGTCACCGACGCGCAGCACCTTCTTCACGCCGGGCCGGTTCGCGATKGCCGCCGCATCGAAGCTCGCGAGCTTGCCGCCGAACACCGGGCAGTCGCGGATCGCCGCGTTCAGCATGCCGGGCAGCTTCAGGTCGGAGCCGTAGACCTGCGAGCCGTCGAGCTTGCCGCGCGTGTCCAGCCGCGCGAGGCGCTTGCCGGCGAGCTTCYAGTCCTTCGGGTCCTTCAGCGCCACGTCGGTGGGCGGCGTGAGCTGCGCGGCTGYCAGCGCGACCTTGCCGTAGGTGGTCTTGCGGYCGCTCGCCGCATGCGTGATCACGCCCTTGTCGACCTGGCACTGCGCCGCCGGCACCTGCCAGCCGTCGGCGGCGGCCTGCACGAGCATCGTGCGGGCGATCGCACCGCCCTTGCGCACGTAGTCGTGCGATTCGCGGATGCCGCGGCTGCCGCCGGTCGAGAAGTTGCCCCAGACGCGCTTGCGCGCCAGGCTCTGGCCGGGCGTCGGGTACTCGGTCTTCACGCGCGACCAGTCGCAGTCGAGCTCCTCGGCCACCAGCTGCGCGAGGCCGGTCAGCGAGCCCTGGCCCATCTCCGAGCGGGCGATGCGGATCACGACCGTCTCGTCGGGTTGCACGACGACCCAGGCGTTGATCTCCGGCGTGGCGGCAGCGGGCGTCGCGGCCTGCGCAGCAGCCTCGTCGGCGAACGGGATGTGGAATGCGACGACCAGGCCGGTCGCCGCCGAACCAGCCAGGAAACCGCGCCGCGACAGCACCGGCGCGTTCATGCCTTGCCCCCGTCGATGTGCACGATGTTCAGGCCCGCCTGCTTCGGATCGCCGCCATGCGCTGCTGCCTTGATCGCCGCGCGCACCCGGTTGTAGGTGCCGCAGCGGCAGATGTTGGTCATCGCGTCGTCGATGTCGGCATCGGTCGGCCTCGGCTTGGCCTTCAGCAGCGCGGCGGCCGCCATGATCATCCCGGACTGGCAGTAGCCGCACTGCGGCACGTCGAGCGCGGCCCAGGCCTTCTGGATCGGGTGCGAGGCGTTCGCCGACAGGCCCTCGATCGTCACGATCTTCTCCTCCGGCCCCACCGTCGAGGCCGGCCGCACGCAGCTGCGCGTGGGCACGCCGTCGAGGTGCACCGTGCAGGCCCCGCACTGCGCGATGCCGCAGCCGTACTTGGTGCCGGTCAGCTCCAGCTGCTCGCGCAGCACCCACAGCAGCGGCGTGTCGGGCTCGGCTTCGAACTCGCGGACGCTTCCATTGACGTGAAGTCGGGGCATCGGTCTCTCCTGGGTTGGCGACGGAGCATCTCTCAAGAGCGACCACTGCCGAAGCCCCTGCTGCGCATAGGGGACGAAAACCGTAGGATTCTGTGCAAGGAGACACCCGCATGACCTTGCAGCCCTCTCTCTGGTTGGCGTTCGCGCTGGCCCTGTTGACCGTCGCCGGCAGCGCCGCGGCCGCCCCTTCGGCCGCGCTGTCGGCCGACGAGCTCGCGCTGCGTTCGCTGGCCGCCACCTGTGCCGCCTGCCATGGCACCGACGGCCGCCCGGCACCGGGCAGCGCGATCGTCGGCCTGGGCGGGCGCGAGCGCGACGACCTGCTGGCACGCCTCATCGGATTTCGCGATGGCAGCCGCCCCGGCACCGTGATGCCGCAGATCGCCAAGGGCTACACGCCGGCGCAACTCTCGCAACTGGCCGGCTGGTTCGCCGCGCAGGCCCGATGAAGCGCCGTGACCTGCTGGCGACGGCCGGCGCGTTCGGGCTCGTCGCCGGTTGCGCGGCACCGGCCGCCGTGCCGGCGCGTGCGCAGGTGGTGGTGATCGGCGGCGGCTTCGGCGGCGCCACCGCGGCGCGCTACGTGCGGCTGCTGTCGCAACAGCGCATCGAGGTCGTGATGATCGAGCCGCAGCCGCGCTTCGTGTCCTGCCCCGGCTCCAACCTGGTGCTGGGCGGCACGCGCACGCTCGACGAACTGACGCTGTCGTACGACGCGCTCACGTCACGCCACGGCGTGCGCTGGGTGCGCGACGAGGCCACCGCGATCGACGCCGGGCGCCGCCAGGTGACGCTCGCCTCCGGCGCGGCGATCGGCTACGACAAGCTGGTGCTGTCGCCCGGCATCGAGCTGATGTTCGACGAGGTCGAGGGCCTGCGCCGTGCGCACGACGACGGCCGCGTGCTGCAGGCCTGGAAGGCCGGGCCCGAGACGCTCGCGCTGCGCCGGCAGCTCGAGGCGATGCCCGACGGCGGCGTGTTCGCGATCACGATCCCCGAGTCGCCGTACCGCTGCCCGCCCGGGCCGTACGAGCGCGCCTGCGTGGTGGCAGCGTATTTCCGGCGCGCCAAGCCGCGCTCGAAGCTGCTGATCCTCGACGCCAACCCCGACGTCGTCTCGAAGCCCGCGCTCTTCAAGGCCGCGTGGCGCGACCTGTACCCGGGCATCGTCGAGTACCGGCCGCAGCACAAGGTGATCGGCGTCGACGCGGCGGCGGGCACGCTGCGCATCGAGCTGCAGGATGCCGTGCGCGCCGACGTGCTGAACGTGCTGCCGCCGATGCGCGCCGGCGCGCTCGCGGTGAAGAGCGGGCTGGCCAATGCGGTGAACCGCTGGTGCCGCGTGAACTTCATCGATTTCGGCTCGACGGCCGCGCAGGACGTGCACGTGCTCGGCGACGCGATCCAGATCGCCCCCGGCATGCCGAAGAGCGCGCACATGGCGAATGCGCATGCCAAGGTGGCGGCCGCGGCGATCGTCGCGCAGCTGTCGGGCGTCGCGGTCAACGAGCACCCGATGCTGACCAACACCTGCTACAGCTTCGTCGACGAGACGAACGCGATCCACGTCGCGAGCGTGCACGAGTACGTCGCGGCGGAGTCGACCTTCAAGCCGGTGGCGGGCGCCGGCGGCGTGTCGGCGCAGCGCAACGAGGCCGAGGGCGCCTATGCCGGCGCGTGGGCGCGCAACATCTGGGCCGATACTTTGGGGACATGAGCCTTCCTGCAGAACTCGATCCCTGGTTCGCCCGCATCGCCGTCGGCGACTACGCCGGCCGGCTCGATGTCGAGCTCAACCTGCTCGACCGCGCGCAGGCCACCGAGTGGACCGGCTTGCTCACGTACCACCCGATCGTCGCCGCGCTCGGCGGCATCGTGCTCGACGACCCCGAGACCAGCAACCACCACGTCTACGCCAGCCGCTCGCCGCTGCGGGGCAGCGTGTTCTACCTGGCCCATGACGACGACTCGCGCATCGTCTACGCGTCGCTGGCCGATTTCCTCGCGGCCGCCGACGACGCGAAGCGGCAGCAGACCTGGCTCAGCGAACTGCACCCGGCCTGCTCGCCGGTCGCGGCCGACCAGGCCGGCCTGTCGCGCTGGATCGGCGAGCTGATCGGCGGCCACGCGGGCCACGATGTCGTGATGGCCCTGGTGCCGTCGCTGGACCTGACCGACACGGCCCTGCTGCGCCGGCTCGTCACCGACCCCGACTTCTTCCTCGGCGAGGCCGTCGCGGCGGAGATCGAGAAGCGGCCGACGCGCGCGCTCGGCCCGATCGCCGAGCTGTGCACGCTGCATCCGCACCCGCAGGTGGTCAGCGCCGGGCGGCTGGCGGCGCGCGCGATCGCGACACTGCGCTGAAGCCACCGCCGTGAACACTCCCGCCAAGACCCCCGATCCGCGCGTGGCCCGACGCATCGCCTGCCCACGCTGCAGCGCGCCGATGCGCGTGCTGTCGCTGTCGTCGCACAAGGGACTGCCGGTCACGGTGGAGCATTGCCCCGACTGCCGCCTCGTGTGGTTCGACGAGTTCGAGTCGGTGCAGCTCGACAGCTTCGGCTGGGTGCGCCTGCTGCGCGAGATGGAGGCCGGCACGGGCCGCCCGCTGGCCGAGGCGCAGGCCGCGCACCCGGCCTGCCCGCGCTGTGCCGCAACGCTGAAGCAGGTGCAGAACCGGTCGCGCTTCGGCCTGTTCGCCGCGCTGGAGTGCCCGCGCCGCCACGGCCACCTGCACAGCCACAGCGGCCTGCTGGCAGAACGCGGGCTGGTGCGCCCGCTGGGCGTCGCCGAGCGGCAGGCGCTGGCGCAGGAGAGGCACGCGCTGCACTGCCTGAACTGCGGCGGCGCCGCGTCGGCCGGCGACGACCACTGCAGTTGGTGCGGCACCGCGCTGGTGGTGATCGACATGCCGCGGCTGGCGCATTCGCTCCGGCTGCAGCTGGACGGCATGGGCGCATCGCCGCGCGCCATCGGCCGTGCCACTGCCTGGCCCTGCCGCGCCTGCGGCGCTGCCCTCGACCCGGCCCGCGACACGCAGTGCGGGCACTGCGGCCACATCGTCGTCGCCCAGGACCTGCCGGACATCGACCCACTGCTGGCGGCGGCCGAAGCCGATCTCGCCGCGGCCGCCGAAGTCGAGGCGAAGCGCCTCGCGCGCTACCCCAGCACGCGCCGGCCGCGCACGCCGGCCGCGCCAGGCTCGGCAGCGGCACCTCAAACGCGCCGGTCGATTCTGTCCGGCTGGACGCCGCTGCTGGCTGCTCTCGCGGCGGCGCTGGCGCTCGCCGTGTTCGTCCTCGCCGATCTGCACGGGCCGGGGCGCGACCCGATGGAAGCCCTGCGCGAGCAGCGGCTGGGCGCCCGCCCGGGGTCGGCCTGGGCCTTGCTGCCGGTGTGGCGCGAGCTGGCCCCCGGCGACCGCAACGGCCTGCAGGCGCTGCGCCGCGGGCTCTTCGCGGTGCACCTGCGCCAGCTCGCCGGGGAGCACCTGCCGGCCACCGCGACACTGGGGCAGGTCATCGACGACACGCTGCCGCAGGCCGCGCGGTACCGCGACATCACCGGCCGCTGGCAGGCCGAGCTGTCGCGCAGCCTGAAGATCGACCCGGTGGCCGGCGAGCCGCCGCTGGGCGACGAAGCCGCGGAGTTCGGCGGGCGCCTCGCGCCGGCGGCACCGAACGTGTGGATCCAGTCCCCATCGCGCACGGCCGCGCTGTGGGGCCTGACGGTGCAGAACAGCGGCAGCTTCACCATCCTGGCC
>NZ_JBFUCB010000436.1:0-5310 GCF_056405435.1 Rhizobacter sp. P1_G5
GCCAAGGCCTGACCATGAAATTCATCGACACCGCCCGCGACCCCTGGCGCACCATCACCGGCGAAGACGGCCCGATGGTCACGCTGACGCCCGCCCCGAACAGCCTGCTGTCGCTCGCGCAATGGCACAGCGTGCGCAGCACCTGGCCGGCCGGCATGGCCGTCGGCGTGCAGTTCCCGAACGATGCTGACATCGAGGACCTGGCCGAGGACCTGCCGCGGCTCGCGCTGGTCGTGCTGAACTTCCCGAAGTGGGTCGACGGCCGCGCCTACAGCCAGGCCCGGCTGCTGCGCTCGCGTTATCGCTATGCCGGCGAGGTGCGCGCCACCGGCGAGGTGCTGGTCGACATGATGCCGCTGCTGCAGCGCACCGGCTTCGATGCCGTGGCGCTGCGCGCCGACCAGTCGATCGAGGTGGCCGAGCGCGCGCTGAACTTCTTCCCCGGCCACTACCAGGCCGACGTCACCGAGCACCGCCCGCTGTTCAAGCGCCCGGCCGGCCAGGAGACGACCAACCGCGAGTTCAACCAGGCGGGCTCGGCGATATGAGCGCCATCACCCTCTACGCCCGCCGGACGGCCGGCTTCGACGAGCGCGTCGCGCACGCGGTGGCGGTGCTGAAGCAGGCGGCCGCCGAGCACCCGGGCCGCGTCGTGCAGGCCACCAGCCTGGGCGCCGAGGACATGGTGCTGACCGACCTGATCGCGCGCCACGGCATCCCGATCGCGATCGGCACGCTCGAGACCGGCCAGTTGCACGAGGAAACGCTCGCGCTGGTGCCGCGCATCGAGCAGCGCTACGGCCTGGCCGTCGAGGTCTACCGCCCCGAGGCCGACGCGGTGATCCACTTCGTGAAGAACCACGGCGAGCGCGCGATGTACGAGAGCATCGACCTGCGCAAGGGCTGCTGCGGAATCCGCAAGCTGGAGCCGCTGTCGCGCATGCTGGCGCAGCGCAGCGCATGGGTCACCGGCCTGCGCCGCGAGCAGTCGAACAACCGCGGCGAGGTGCCGTTCAGCGAGCCCGACGACAAGGGCCGCATCAAGTTCAACCCGCTGGCCGACTGGAGCTGGAACGACGTGTGGCAGTACATCGCGTCGAACGACGTGCCGTACAACCCGCTGCACGACCAGTTCATGCCGAGCATCGGCTGCGCGCCGTGCACGCGCGCGATCGCGGTGGGCGAGGATTTCCGCGCCGGCCGCTGGTGGTGGGAAGACGAGAAGGCGAAAGAGTGCGGATTGCACGTGCACGGGGCCGAAGAGGCCGCCGTGTCGATGATCGGAGACCGGAAATGAATGCCCCGCTGACCGTGGAACAACTGCTGCCGCAGCTCGACCACAGCCACCTCGACTGGCTCGAGGAAGAAGCCATCTTCATCCTGCGCGAGACCGTCGCCGCGTTCGAGCGCCCGGCCCTGCTGTTCTCGGGCGGCAAGGATTCGTGCGTCGTGCTGCGCCTGGCCGAGAAGGCCTTCAAGACCAAGGGTGCCGACGGCGAGTACAAGGGCCGCCTGCCCTTCCCGCTGCTGCATGTCGACACCGGCCACAACTTCCCGGAAGTGATCGAGTTCCGCGACCGCCGCGTCGCCGAGATGGGCGAGCGGCTGGTCGTCGGCCACCTCGAGGATTCGATCCAGCGCGGCACGGTGCGCCTGTCGCACCCGCTGGAGTCGCGCAACGGCCACCAGACGGTCGCGCTGCTCGAGGCGATCGAAGAGCACCGCTTCGACGTGCTGATGGGTGGCGCCCGCCGCGACGAGGAGAAGGCCCGCGCGAAGGAGCGCATCTTCTCGCACCGCGACAGCTTCGGCCAATGGCAGCCGAAGGAGCAGCGCCCCGAGCTGTGGACGCTGTTCAACACCCGCATCAAGCCGGGCGAGCACATGCGYGCGTTCCCGATCAGCAACTGGACCGAGCTCGACGTGTGGCTGTACATCGCCCGCGAGAACATCCCGCTGCCGAAYCTGTACTACGCACACGACCGCCAGGTGATCCGCCGCAAGGGCCTGCTGGTGCCGCTGACCGACGTGACGCCGCCGGAAGCCGGCGAGGTGGTCGAGACGGCCGAGGTGCGCTTTCGMACCGTCGGCGACATGACCTGCACCTGCCCGGTCGAGAGCCCGGCCGCCAACGCGACCGAGATCGTCGCCGAGACGCTGAAGGTGACGGTGAGCGAGCGCGGCGCGACCCGCATGGACGACCGCACSTCSGAYGCSTCGATGGAACGCCGCAAGAARGARGGYTAYTTCTGATGAGCACGCCGCAAGTTCAAGTGAAAGACCACCGCGCCTTGAGGTTCCTCACCGCCGGCAGCGTCGACGACGGCAAGAGCACGCTGATCGGCCGGCTGCTGTTCGACAGCCGCGCGATCCTGGCCGACCAGCTCGACACGCTGGAGAAGCGYGCCGCCGGTGCGCCGATCGACCTGTCGCTGCTGACCGACGGCCTGGAGGCCGAGCGCGAGCAAGGCATCACGATCGACGTGGCCTACCGCTACTTCGCGACCAAGCAGCGCAAGTTCATCATCGCCGACGCSCCCGGCCATGAGCAGTACACCCGCAACATGGTGACGGCCGCGGCCGGCAGCGATGCGGCGGTCGTGCTGGTSGACATCACCAAGCTCGACACCCACGCCAGCCCGATGCCGYTGCTCGCGCAGACSCGCCGCCATGCRCTGCTGGCGCACCTGCTGCGCGTGCCGAACATCGTCTTTGCGGTCAACAAGCTCGATGCGGTGGCCGACCCGGCGCAGGCCTTCGCGGCSACGAAGACCGCGCTGCTCGCGTTCGCGCAGCAGGCCGGCATCGCGGTGGCCGGCGTGATCCCGGTGTCGGCGCTGCGCGGCGACAACGTCACGCAGCCGCTGGCCGCCGACTGGTATGACGGCCCGTCGCTGCTGCAGCTGCTGGAAGCCCTGCCGGCGYTGCAGGAGCGCAAGGACGGCGACCTGCTGATCCCCGTGCAGTACGTGTCGCGCGAGGGCGAAGGCACCGGCAACCAGCCGCGCACGCTGTACGGCCGCGTCGCCCACGGCCGCGTGAAGGCCGGCGACACGGTGCAGGTGTTCCCGAGCAACCAGACCGCGGTGGTGGCCGAGGTGCGCCTGGCCGGCGACGTGGTCGATGTSGTCGAGGCSGGKCARTCGGCGGGGGTCGTGCTGGATCGCCAGCTCGAYRTCTCGCGCGGCGACTGGATCGCGACGCCGCAGACCATCCACGAGACGCAGCGCTTCAGCGCGACGCTCGCCTGGCTCGACACCGAGCCGGCGGTCATCGGCCGCAAGTACTGGGTGCGCCACGGCAACCGCTGGGTGCAGGCGCGCATCACCGCGATCGAGAGCCGGCTCGACATCCACACGCTGGAGGCGATCGATGCGCACCAGCTGGCCGTCAACGAGATCGGCCACGTGATCGTCGAGACGCAGCAGGCGCTGCCGGTCGAGGCCTACGCGTCGAACCGCGTCGGCGGCGCGCTGATCATCGTCGACCCGGCCAGCAACCGCACCAGCGGGGCACTGCTGGTCAAGGGAGCCGCCTGATGGCCCTGGGTCGCGTGATCTTCATCGGCGCGRGTCCCGGCTCGGCCGACCTGATCACCGTGCGCGGCGCGCAGYGGCTGGCGCAGGCCGACGTGGTACTGTTCGACGCGCTGACCGACCCGGCGCTGCGCGCCCATGCGCCGCGTGCGCGCTGGATCAACGTCGGCAAACGCGGCTTCTGCGACAGCACCGGCCAGCAGACGATCAACGCGCTGCTGGTGAAGCATGCGAACGAGGTGGCGACCGTCGTGCGCCTGAAGGGCGGCGACCCGAGCGTGTTCGGCCGGCTCGAGGAAGAGCTGATCGCGCTGGTCGAGGCCGGCATCGCCTGCGAAGTGGTGCCCGGCGTCACGGCCGCGATCGCCGCCGCCGCCGCCACGCAGCGCCCGCTGACCCGCCGCGGCGCCGGCCGCAGCGTCAGCCTGACCACCGCGATGACGCAGACGCGCGAACTGCGCGCCGCCCGCAGCGCCGACACCGAGGTGTTCTACATGGCCGGCAAGCAGCTCGCGGCGCTGGCGCGCGGCCTGCTGGACAGCGGCTGGCCGGCCGACACACCCGTCAGCGTGGTCTCGCGCGCCGGCTGGCCCGACCAGTTGCACAGCGACCACACGCTGCAGACCCTGCCCCGCGCCAGCCTGCTGCACGCCGGGCGTCCGACCGTCGTCACCGTGGGCGAAGGGGCCCGATCCGTGGTGGCAGAACCAGTTGCTGCAAAGCAAGCAAAAGCCCCTGCCAAGGACCTCGCGCTTCCGGTGAAAACCCCAAGCCCTTAAAATCGCTCGTTTTGCCATCCGGCACGGCAGCTTTCAGGCACCTTTTTCTTCTTATTTCGAGCCAGCACCATGACCCACGTCGTCACCGAAGCATGCATCCGTTGCAAGTACACCGATTGCGTCGACGTGTGTCCGGTCGATTGCTTCCGCGAAGGCCCGAACTTCCTGACGATCGATCCGGACGAGTGCATCGACTGCGCCGTGTGCATTCCCGAGTGCCCGGTCAACGCGATCGTTCCGGAAGAGGATGTCCCCGGCGACCAGGTCCACATGATCAAGATCAACGCCGATCTGGCGAAGAAATGGCCCAGCATCACCAAGCGCAAGGCTGCGCTGCCCGATGCGGACGAGTGGAAAGACAAGACGGGCAAGCTGTCCGAACTGATCAAGTAATCCCGCAAGAACAATTCACCTGACCTGCCATGGAACCGAACGCCAACGTGGAGATTTCAAAGACTGCCGGCTCGCACGACGGCCCCATCGAGACCGATGCCGTCATCGTGGGCGCYGGCCCCGTCGGCCTGTTCCAGGTCTTCGAACTCGGCCTGCTCGAGATCAAGGCCCACATCATCGACTCGCTCGCCTACCCGGGCGGCCAGTGCATCGAGCTGTACCCCGACAAGCCGATCTACGACATCCCGGCCGTGCCGGTGTGCACCGGCAAGGAGCTGACCGACAACCTGCTGAAGCAGATCGAGCCGTTCGGCGCCACCTTCCACCTCGGCCAGGAAGTGACCGTGGTGCAGAAACAGGAAGACGGCCGCTTCTACGTCGAGACGACCAAGGGCACGCGCTTCCTGACGAAGACGATCTTCATCGCCGGCGGCGTGGGCTCGTTCCAGCCGCGCCTGCTGAAGGTCGACGGGCTCGACAAGTTCGACGACACGCAGCTGTTCTACCGCGTGAAGAACCCGGCGCAGTTCGCCGGCAAGAACCTGGTGATCGTCGGCGGCGGCGATTCGGCGCTCGACTGGACGCTGAACTTCGTGCAGGAC
>NZ_JBFUCB010000437.1:0-5310 GCF_056405435.1 Rhizobacter sp. P1_G5
CCTGAATACGGCCCTTCCCAACACGCCCCACGCCTCATGCAACACCGTCTCCTTGTGACCAGCCTGCTGCTGGCGCTGAGCGCGTCGGCCCACGCCGCCGAACTTCTCGTCGAGCCTGTCCAGGCGGGCCCCGCCGACCCGAGCCTGCAAAGCTACAACCTGCAGGAGCAGCGCGAGCTGCGCGTGTTCGCACGCTCGGCCGCCGGGTTCAAGCGTTCGCAGATCTTCTGGCAGCGCCGCGTCAATGGCGAGTGGTCGGACCCGCAGGTGCTGCCTTTCAGCGACCCGCGCTGGCGAGACTCCGACCCGCACCTGAGCGGCGATGGCAAGACGCTGACCTTCGTCTCCGACCGCCCCCTCGAGGGCGAGAAGGCGCTGGGACAGCTGGACATCCATGAGTCCCGCTGGACGGACGGCCAATGGAGTGCACCGCAGCGCCTGGCCGAGGCCGTGCAGGGCCCCGGCTTCGAGCTCGGGCCGGAGCGCTATGGCGAGCGCCTCTACTTCGGCTCCGACCGCCCCGGCGGGCCGGGCCGGCTGGCTGTCTACCAGAGCGAGCGTCGGGCCGATGGCACGTACAGCGTGCCGGTCGCGCTTCAGGCACCGATCAATGTGGGATTGTCCAACAGCGACTTCACGCTGTCGCCGGACGGCCGCCACGTGCTGTGGTGGAGCGATCGCAGCGAGACCCAGGCCAGGCAGGACGGCGACCTGTTCCTGGCGGAGCGGGTCGGTGCCGGGTTCGGCCCGGCGATACGCCTGCCAGCACCGGTCAACAGCCCGAGCTTCGAGTTCACGCCCTCGGTCAGCAGCGATGGACAGTGGCTGATATTCGCCTCCACCCGCCCGGGCCAGCATGCTGCGGGTCTGTCGCAGCTCTACCGCATCAGCTGGCCGGCGCTGCTGGCCGAGCTGGGCTCGCGGGCCGAGGCCCAGAGCCAGGCCCAACTGCAGCAGCGCATCGGCGACCTGTGGCGCACCTTCAACAGCAAGGCCGGCGGCGCGCCCGACGCCGAGCTGCTGCGCCCGCTGCTGCATCCGCAAACGCGGATCTGGGGCCAGCGCCTGCGCGATGCCAGCCTCGACGTGCGCAGCTGGTCTGGCACCGAGTTCCTGGCCACGCTGAAAGAGCCGACGCCCAAGGCGGTGTTCGAATGCGAGGTCCATCGCGAGCTGCGCCGCCATGGTGCCCACGCCCAGGTCTACAGCGTGGTCGAGACCCGCTACGACAGCGCCGAAGGGCCTGCCGCTTTCACCGGCGTCAACAGCAGCCAGTGGCAGTTGGGCTCGCAGGGCTGGCAGCTGCTGTCCCTGCACTACGCGACGGAGCTGCCGGGGCAGGCGCCCGCATCGCGCACGCGGCGCAGCGGCGACTGCCTGGGCTGAGCTCAGCCCAGGCGGGCTATCCAGGCACTCGATCTGGCCGAGAGTTCCCAAAGCAGATCTGCCCCATTCAGCCGCGAGGATGGCGGAGCGACTACCAGCTGCCATCGGTCCACCTCCTCAGATCTGAGGATGGCGATCTCTCCAGCTTCTGTCATCGTGTCCAGACATGCCCGGAGTGAACCGGCGACAAGGAGGATGCCATGACCCACGATACCACCGTCGCCGCGCTCGAAGCGGCTGGTCTCCACGCCGAACGCAGTGCGCTCTTGAAGCGCGAATACGAGCGTCAAGGGGCGACGTACAAGGACAGCCCGGCCGGCTGGCACGCGCTGAATGACATCGAGACCTTGATCGGCCTCGGCGGCACCTACCAGTGGTACGAAGACGGTGTGCTGCGCCAGATGACCTTGACCTTCGATCCCGGCAAGGAAGGCATCCAGGGCACCTATGCGCTGGTGAGCAACGACAGCAAGGAGTCCGGCACCTTCAACAGCACGCCCAACAACCCCGCCATCGGATGGGCCTACATCCTTCTCCAGCCGACGGGCGGTGCGCCGCGGCCATTGATTTTCTCCGGGATGCTGACCGACGCAGATTGGAAGGTCCTCGTGGCCTTGCTCAACGAGGTGGGCCAGAGCGGACCGATCGAGCCGCCGTTCCCGATCGTTCGGGCCTAGTTGCCGCAGGGGGCTTCGCACTGCCGCACGGCGTTTCGCACCGGCCGCCMTCGTGAGGGACGTGACGGGCCGAGCATGGCGGACACCACAACACCGCTGGCCAGCCTGAAGGAGATCCCCATGAGCGTAGGCGTCATGTCGCCGATGTCCCACTTCGGACCCATGGGTCACTACGGCTCGATGGGCCATATGGGGTCCCCGGGTGCCACGCATGCCGGTGGCTGCCACCCGGTCGATGAGTCGGCCGACGTGCAATTGAGCACCGAGCTGCCGAGCGAGGATCCCTCGGTCGAAGGCGCCTGCGGTGCCGAAGGCCAGGACGGCGAGATGGACCCGAACGCCACCACGATGAACCCGCAGCTGCTGGAGATGCTGGCGTACATGATGATGCAGTTCATGGCGGCCTTCCAGCAGAGTCCCTCGTCGGACGGAGGCGGTGGAGGAGGGGGTGGAGGCGGCGTCTCGGGCCTGGGTGGCGGCGGTGGYGGAGGGTGGGGCGGCGGCGAGGCCGTGGCAGCCGCACCGGTGGAAGGCACGAACCCCGGCGCGCAGGCGATGCCGCAGCCCGAGCAAGGCCCCGTCGCGGTGACCGAGGCGCCGGCGGCCCAGCCGGCCACCGGCGGCGGCGATGCCGGTCCGCTGAGCGGCGCGGCCCAGACCCAGCCGCTGCAGCCGGGCGAGAGCCTGCAGGTCGCGCAGCAGTGGAAGGACAACCTGAAGAAGGACTTCGGCCTCAACGACGCCCAGGCCGCTGGCATCGTCGGCAACCTGTGGCACGAGAGCGGCGGCATGAATTCCGGCATCACGCAGGGCGGCGGCATCGGCGGGCCGAACGGCAACATGGCCGACGACAACGGCAACGGCTATGGCATCGCCCAGTGGGGCGGGGTGCGCAAGCAGGGCCTGATCGATTTCGCCAAGGCCAACAAGCTCGACCCGTCGAGCCAGGCCGCCAATTACGGCTACCTGAAGCAGGAGCTGCAGGGCGAGTACAAGGGCGCGATCGACGCGGTGAAGGGCACGAACGACGTGGCCGGCGCCACCGCGGCCTTCTGCAACAGCTTCGAGAAGCCGAGTGATCCGCAGATGGCTTCGCGGGTGGAGTACGCGATGAAGCTGGGCTGAGCGGGCATCAGTCCTCGAGGTGCGGCTGTCGCCGGACAACGCCCTGCACGACCGCACCATCGTCCCCAGCCGCGGTTGCGCCACGGTGCCGTCCATCGGTTCGCCCACCTCGCCCGTCGCGTCCTGCAGGTGATCGGCCCACAGCCAGCGGCCGACGTAGTCGCCGCTGCAGAAGGCGTTCAGCTGGCGCAGTGGCGACCCGACCGTGAGCAGCTGGATGTCGGGCAGCGGGTTCCCGGGCGCCGAGATCCATGGCTTCGACGGGCCGTCGGGCAGGTTCCCCTCCGGGTCGGTGCGCAAGAAGCGCAGCAGGTCCGCGGTGATGACGGTCCCCTGGGGCCGAGCAAGACGAGCGAAGCCACGCCGCGGTCGTACGCGATCGTCATCAGCGCCCCGAAGAGGCACATCGCGAGCCATGCCTGGCGCCTTTCGCCATGGCACGCAAGGTCACCGCCTCGGTGCCACAGGCTTGCGCGGGGCGGTGGATGTCCGACAGCAGCGACTGCCGCAGGGATTTCCACAGCCCGCGGTCGATCGACGAGGGCGACGCAGAGGCCCGGCCGGTGGCGGCCGGCCGCGGCTCCAATGGCGCCACGGGCAGTCGCTTGGGTACAGGGCCAGACGATGACCCTAGGCCGCGTACTGCAGGCCCGTCTCCCAGGCCGGCTCCATCGCCTGCAGAAGTGATGCGGGCACGCGCGCATCTTGCCGCGCATCCTGCAGCGTCTGCCGCATGGCCTGCGCGATGCGCTCGAGCACCTGGGCGGGTTGGCTGACGCCGCAGACGCGCCGCCCGAAATCGTGCAGCTCTTCGACGGTGGGATAGGCCTTGCTGCCGTGCTTGCCGGCGAAGAGCTTGAGCGCGAGTGTTCTGTCTTCCAGCTCGGGGCCACCTGCGTACCGCGTGTAGCGGTAGATGGACGTCGTCACCACGTCGAACAGCGGAGCCAGCCACGCCTGGGTCTCGCTGCGGTAGAGCACGCCGAAGTTCTTCAGGTGGGCGTCGCCGTTGCGCACCATGACGCACAARGCCACCTGCTCGAAGAAGCGATGCAGGTTGTCGCTGTGCAATTGCATCTGGCGAAGCAGCTCGGCCACGCGCTGGTAGCTGCCCTGGTACTTGCGGTCGGACAACACGTCGCGCACGCGCAGCCCTGCGAGCGCGGCGATGTCCTCGAAGCCCAGGCGCTCGATGCGGCCGTCGTCGTGCGCGACGATGTCGAATCGATCGAGTATCAGCATCTGCCCATCGTCGGAGAGCGAGAACTCGGGCACCTGAATGCCAGCGCGCCGGGCCGTGGAGAGGCAGAGGAACTCGTTGGCCGCGAGACCCGGATACCCCGGACCGGCCGCCTTGACGATGAGCGAGGGCACCGGCACGGTGGGCCGCGCGGGCACCATGATCTTGGGCTGCATGCCTGCGATGCCGGCGCCGGTGCTCAGGTAGGCTGCCACGAGCTCGCCGAACACCTCGGGCGTGTACGGGGTGCTGAGCAGTTCTGCCTTGCTGATGACGCGAGGCGCGGCCACTGCGGGGGCGCCGGGCAGGTGGTAGCCCAGGCGGCCGATGCCGTTGCGGCCGGCCAGCGCCAGCAGGTGCATGGGCGTCATCGGCTGCTTGGGAAACAGCTCGCGGATGCGCATGAACAGGTCGCCCTCGGGCAGGTTCTGGTCCATGGGTGCGAACAGGTCGCTGTCTTGCCAGGTCAGTTTCTGCTTCGGCGGCATGAGCAGGGCCACCGACGCTTGCTCCGGGTCGGGCGCGAGATAGCGGAACTCATAGGCGGATGCCTTGAGCAGTTGCCCCGCATGGGGCGCGCCGCCGATGTCGACTTCGAGTGCGCGGATCTTTTCAGGGAGCATCGTCGTCGTCCTGGAAGCGGCGTGAGACTTCATCCGCGGTGGGCAGCCCCACCCGCTCCAGCCGCAGTGCGAGGCCCAGCGCACCCAGCACGGCCATCAAGGACGACACGGTGGTGTCTTCGCCGGCCTCAAGCCGGTAGATGACTTCGCGGACTTTTCCTGCCTTCTCGGCCAGCGCGGATTTGCTCAGGCCGAGTGTTTTCCGGTGCTCGCCCAGTGCGCGGCCCAACTCATCCGGAAGGCGAATGTTGTCAGTCAT
>NZ_JBFUCB010000438.1:0-5285 GCF_056405435.1 Rhizobacter sp. P1_G5
CTCGAACGGGCCGAAGGTGACCGTCTGCGCATCCTTGGCCGGCGCGCCCGGCGCTTCCATCGCGGGGCGGCGGCGCAGCACCGCATGGATGCGGGCCAGCAGTTCGCGCGGGTTGAACGGCTTCGGCAGGTAGTCGTCGGCACCGACCTCCAGGCCGACGATGCGATCGACATCCTCGACCTTCGCCGTCAGCATGATGATCGGCGTCACGTCGCTCGCCGCACGCAGCCGGCGGCAGATCGACAGCCCGTCTTCACCCGGCAGCATCAGGTCGAGCACGATCAGGTCGACCGTCTCGCGCGTCAGCACCCGGTTCAGGGCCTTGGCGTCCTCCGCCAGCAGGACTTCGAAGCCTTCTTGGGTCAGATAACGGCGCAGCAGGTCGCGGATCCGGGCATCGTCATCGACCACGACAACACGGTCGGGGCGGGCAGTGGCAGTGGGCGTCATCGACGGCTCCGTTGATTTGTAACAGCCGAGATTGTGCGCAGGTTCGATCCTGTTTTTGGGGGCTCCGGACCATCTGTTACAAATCTTGCGACACGTCTTTTTCAGTTTGGCAAGTGAAGGTTTGTGAAGGTCGGCAAGAGTTGTCGGCGAAGCTGGCGGCTGGGTCGTTGGGAGCCTCATCCGGCAGAAGACCCTGGAGACACGCATGACGCTGACCGAGAGCGATGCCCGCCACCTGCTGACCCGCACCGGCTTCGTGCCGTCGCCGCAGCAGCTCGCGCCCTGGATCGGCTTSAGTGCCGAGGCCGCCGTCGATCGGCTGATCGACGCGGCGCGCGCCGCGCGCCCCCTGCACCCGCCGCCCGACTTCACGCGCGAGCCGATCCGCACGCCGCTCGGCCAGTTGCCCGACGAAGACGCCCGCAAGGCGGCACGGCAGCAGGCGCGCCGCGACACGCTCGACCTCGCCGCCTGGTGGCTGCAGGAGATGCGCGACACCCCGGCGCCGCTGGCCGAGCGCATGGTGCTGTTCTGGCACAACCACTTCGCGACCTCGGTGCAGAAGGTGCAGAGCCCGCAGGGCATGTTCAATCAGCAGCAGCTGTTGCGCACGCACGCGCTCGGCTCGTTCGCCGCGCTGCTGCACGGCATCGCGCGCGATCCGGCGATGCTGATCTACCTCGACGGCGCGGCCAACAAGGCGCAGGCGCCGAACGAGAACTTCGCGCGCGAGGTGATGGAGCTCTTCACGCTCGGCGAAGGGCAGTACCGCGAGCAGGACATCCAGGAAGCCGCGCGCGCCTTCTCCGGCTGGACCGTCGACCGTGCCGACTGGAGCGCCCGCCTGCGCCCGCGCCTGCACGACGGCGGCAGCAAGACCTTGTTCGGACGCAGCGCCGCCTACGACGCCGACGGCGCGCTCGAACAGCTGCTCGCGCAGCCGGCCGCGGCGCGCTTCATCGCCGGCAAGCTGTGGCGCGAGTTCGTCTCGCCGGTGCCGGAGCCGGCCACGCTGGAGCGCGTCGCCGCGCGGCTGCGCGACAGCGGCTGGCGCATCGACGCCGCGCTGCGCGAACTGCTGCTGAGCGATGCGTTCTGGGCGCCGGCCGCGCGCGCGGCGCTGATCAAGTCGCCGGTGGAACTGACGGTGGGCACGCTGCGCCAGTTCGATGCGAAGTTCGACGCGAATCCCGACGCGATGCTGCCGATCGCGCGCGCCAGCGCCAAGCTCGGGCAGAGCCTGTTCGTGCCGCCCAACGTGAAGGGCTGGCCCGGCTACACCGACTGGATCGACAGCACGACGCTGCTGGAGCGCAAGCGCTTCACCGAGCGGCTGTTCCGCGGCGTCGAGATGGGTGGCGTCGAGAAGGGCGGGGGCGGGCTGYGCTTCGATGCGGACGCGTGGCTCGCGCCGCTCGGCGCCCATGCCGACCGCGAGCCGGATGCCGCTACCAGGGCGCGCATCGAAATGGCCGTGCTGGCCGCGCCGCCCGTCAATCCGCTGCCGGCCGGCACGGTCGGGCTGTCGATGCTGCGGGCGTTGAGCCTGGACCCTGCGTTTCAACTGAAGTGACCCGGAGGCCGCGATGCGATCCACCCGTCGAGAATTCATGCGCCTGTCCAGCGCCGCCGTCGCCTGCAGCGGCCTCGTGCTGCCGGGTATTCCGTCCGCTGCGTGGGCCCAGGGCACGAACGGCCTGCAGGCCGCAGCCTCGGCCGCCGACCGCGTGCTGGTGCTGGTCGAGCTGAAGGGCGGCAACGACGGCCTGAACACCGTCGTGCCGTATGCCGATCCCGCGTACGCAGCGCTGCGGCCGACGCTCGCGCTGCCGCCCGCCGACCTGCTGCGGCTCGACGCCAGCCTCGGCCTGCACCCGTCGCTCGCGCCGCTGATCCCGCTGTGGGAGAAGCACGAGCTCGCGCTGCTGCTCGGCCTCGGCTACCCGCAGCCCAACCTGTCGCACTTCCGCTCGATCGAGATCTGGGACACCGCATCGGCGGCGCGCGAGTACCTCGACGAAGGCTGGGTGGCGCGCGCCTTCGATGCCGGGCTGCGCGGGCGTGGCCGCTTCACCGCCGAAGGCGTGGCCGTCGGCACCGCCGGGCTGGGCGCGCTGAGCGGCGCGCGCGCCGTCTCGCTGACCAGCGCCGAGGCCTTCGTCAACGAATCGCGCCTCGCGCGGCCGGCGGCGGTGCAGGGCAATGCGGCGCTCGCGCATGTGCTGAAGGTCGAGGCCGGCGTGCTGCAGGCGGCCGACGGCCTGCGCAACCCCGGCGCGCCGGCGCTGCGCACCGAGTTCCCGGCGCACGGCCTCGGCCAGGCGGTGCGCGCCTGCTGCACGATCGTCGCCGGCCAGGCCGGGCGCGGCGGCGTGCCGGTGTTCCACCTGACGCACGGCAGCTTCGACACCCACCGCGGCCAGCTGCCCACGCATGCGGCGCTGCTGAAGCAGCTGGCCGAGGGCCTGGCCGCGTTGCGCGAAGGCCTGGTCGAGGCCGGTGCCTGGGACCGCACGCTGGTGCTGACCTATTCGGAGTTCGGCCGCCGCGCGCGCCAGAACCAGAGCGGCGGCACCGACCACGGCACCGCCGCGCCGCACTTCGCGATGGGCGGCGCGGTGCGTGGCGGCGTGATCGGCCGCATGCCCGACCTGCAACGACTGGACACCAATCAGAACCTGGTCCACACGGCAGATTTCCGGCAGGTCTATGCGACCATCGCGCAGCGCTGGTGGGGCGTCGACCCGCAGGTGGTGCTGAACGGGCGCTTCGATGCGCTGCCGTTCATCACGGCCTGAACGACGTGCCGACGGCGCGCCACTCACAAGGAGGATCCATGACGATTCAATCGAAGCTCTCGCCCCTGGCCGCCGTCGCGGCCTTTGCCGCCGCGCTGGCGGCCGAACCCGCGCTCGCCAACGAGCCGCCGCTGCAGAACGTGGTGAGCCTGTCGGCCAGCGCCACCGTCGAGGTCAACAAGGATTTGTTGAACGTGACGCTCAGCACCACCCGCGAGGGCACCGATGCCGGCACCGTGCAGGCGCAACTGAAGCAGGCGCTCGACGCCGCGCTGGCCGAGGCCAAGCGCGTCGCGAAGCCGGGCGACATCGAGGTGCACACCGGCAACTTCTCGCTGTTCCCGCGCTACAGCCAGAAGGGCGGCATCAACGGCTGGCAGGGCACCGCCGAGCTGGTGGTCGAGGGCAAGGACATTCCCGGTATCGCCGCGCTCACCGCGAAGATCAGCACGCTGACGATCGCCCGCGTCGGCAGCAACCTGTCGCGCGAGCAGCGCGAGAAGGTCGAGGCCGATGTCGCCGCGCAGGCCATCGCCCGCTACCGCGCGAAGGCGGCCGAGTACGCCAAGCAGTTCGGCTTCGCCGGCTACACGCTGCGCGAGGTCAACATCGGCAGCAACGAGCCGGTGATGTACGCCGCCGCGCCGGTCGCCCGCATGAAGACGATGGGCGCCGCCGAC
The DNA here is from genome assembly GCF_056405435.1 of Rhizobacter sp. P1_G5. NCBI lineage: Bacteria > Pseudomonadati > Pseudomonadota > Betaproteobacteria > Burkholderiales > Sphaerotilaceae > Rhizobacter > Rhizobacter sp. P1_G5. Next base: position 3,929 of record NZ_JBFUCB010000438.1, read on the forward strand.
GAGGCGCTGCCGGTCGAGCTGGGCAAGGGGAGCGTGACGGTCAGCGTCAATGGCTCGGTGGTGATGACCAAATAGACGACGAAGCAATCACTGCGCCGTCCAGCCGCCGTCCACTGCCCAGGCCACGCCGCGCACGTTGTCGGCGGCGGCCGAGCACAGGAACACGGCCAGGTCGCCCAGCTGCTGCGGCGTGACGAACTGCAGCGAGGGCTGCTTCTCGCCCAGCAGCTCGCGCTGCGCCTGCTCCACCGCGATGCCCTCGCGCGCGGCGCGGTCGTCGATCTGCTTCTGCACCAGCGGCGTCAGCACCCAGCCGGGGCAGATCGCGTTCGACGTGATGCCGGTCTGCGCGGTCTCGAGCGCGATCGACTTCGTGAAGCCGACGATGCCGTGCTTGGCGGCCACGTAGGCCGATTTCTGCGCCGACGCGACCAACCCGTGCGCCGAGGCGATGTTGATGATGCGGCCCCAGTTGCGCGCGCGCATGGCGGGGATCGCCAGCCGCGTGGTGTGGAAGGCCGAGCTGAGGTTGATCGCGATGATCGCGTCCCACTTGGCGGCGGGAAACTCCTCGACCGCCGCCACGTGCTGGATGCCGGCGTTGTTGACGAGGATGTCGACGCCGCCGAACTCGGCCTGCGCGTAGGCCATCATCGCCTCGATCTCGGCCGGCTTGCTCATGTCGGCCCCGTGGTAGCCGGCCTTCACGCCGAGCGCGGCCACCTCGGCGCGCGCCGCCTCGAATTCGCCGAAGCCGTTGAGCACCACGTTGGCGCCCTGGCGCGCCAGGCACAGCGCGATGCCGTGGCCGATGCCGCTGGTGGAGCCGGTGACGAGGGCGGTTTTTCCTTTGAGCACGGTGGGAACCTCCAGGTTGATACAGTCCATTATCGAAGAGGAAGCCCGGCCCATGCATGAACCCCGCCTGAACCACGTGCAATGCCTCGACACCCGCGGCCTGCATCGCATGGCCTGGTGGGAGTGGGGCGACGCTGCGAACCCGCGCGTGCTGGTGTGCGTGCACGGCCTGTCGCGCCAGGGCCGCGACTTCGACACCTTCGCGCAGGCGATGCAGGGAGAGTACCGCGTGGTGTGCCCCGATGTCGTCGGGCGCGGCGAATCCGACCGCCTCGCCGACCCGATGGGCTACCAGATCCCCGCCTACGTGGCCGACATGGTCACGCTGCTCGCGCGATTGAACGCCGGCACGGTGCACTGGGTCGGCACCTCGATGGGCGGGCTGATCGGCCTGGGGCTGGCGGCACTGAAGAACTCGCCGGTGTCGAAGCTGGTGCTGAACGATGTCGGTCCGAGCATCGAGCCGGCGGCGCTGGCGCGCATCGGCACCTACCTCGGC
>NZ_JBFUCB010000439.1:0-5284 GCF_056405435.1 Rhizobacter sp. P1_G5
TCAGCCCGGCGGTGTAGGGGTGCGCCGGCGCATGGATCACGTCGTTCACCGGGCCGATCTCGGCCACGCGGCCGGCGTACATCACCGCGACGCGGTCGCAGGTCTCGGCGATCACGCCCATGTCGTGCGTGACCAGCATCACCGCCGCACCGTGCTCCTTGCACAGCCGCTTCAGCAGCGAAATGATCTGCGCCTGGATCGACACGTCCAGCGCGGTGGTCGGCTCGTCGGCGACGATCAGCTGCGGGTTGCCGGCCAGCGCGAGCGCGATCACCACGCGCTGGCGCATGCCGCCGGAGAACTGGTGCGGGTACTGGTCGATGCGCGCCTCGGCGGCCGGGATGCCGGTCTCCTTCAGCAGCTCGATCGCGCGCTGCCGTGCCTGCGCCGCATCGAGCGGCAGGTGGGTCCGGATCGTCTCGACGAGCTGGCGGCCGACGGTGAACAACGGATTCAGCGAGGTCAGCGGATCCTGGAAGATCGCGCCGATGTGCTTGCCGCGCATGCGGCGCATCTGCTCGTACGGCAGGTTGTCGATGCGCCGGCCCTGGAAGCGGATCTCGCCGGACRCCACGCGGCCGGGCGGGTCGAGCAGGCCGATGATCGCGGCACCGGTCAGCGACTTGCCGGCCCCCGATTCGCCGACCACGCCGAGGATCTCACCGGGCGCGATGTCGAACGAGACGTCGTCGAGCGCCACCAGCGTGCCGCGCCGCGTCGGGAACTCGACGCGCAGGTTCTTCACTTCAAGCAAGGCGGTCATGGTCAGCGCAATTTCGGGTTCAACGCATCGCGCAGCCAGTCGCCGAGCAGGTTCACGCTCAGCGCGATCATCACCAGCATCGCGCCGGGGTAGAGCGTGATCCACCACTCGCCGGAGAACAGCAGGTCGTTGCCGACACGGATCAGCGTGCCGAGCGACGGCGAGGTCGGGGGCACGCCGACGCCGAGGAAAGACAACGTGGCCTCGATCAGGATCGCCGACGCCACCTGGATCGTCGCCAGCACCATCACCGGCCCGGTGACATTGGGCAGCACGTGGCGCCGCATGATGCGCAGCGTCGGCACGCCGATCACGCGCGCCGCCTGCACGTACTCCTTGTTGCGCTCGACCAGCGTCGAGCCGCGCACCGTGCGCGCGTACTGCACCCAGCCGGTCAGCGAGATCGCGACGATCAGCACCGCGAACGCGAGGCCTTCGTGCGCATTCGGGAACACCGCCCGTCCGATGCCGTCGATCAGCAGCGCGACCAGGATCGACGGGAACGACAGCATCACGTCGCACAGCCGCATGATGAAGGCATCGGTCTTGCCGCCGACGAAGCCGGCCAGCAGCCCGAGCGACACGCCGACCGCGAGCGACACCAGCACCGAGGCGACGCCCACCAGCAGAGAGATGCGCGAGCCGTACATCAGCGCCGACAGGATGTCGCGGCCCTGGTCGTCGGTGCCGAGCAGGTATTTCGAGCTGCCTTCGGGCAGCCAGGCCGGCGGCAGCCGCGAGTCGGCGAGCTCCAGCGTGGCAAGGTCCATCGGGTTGTGCGGCGCGACCAGTTCGGCGAACAGCGCGCAGAAGATGCAGGTGAAGGCGACGACCGCCGCCACCATCGCGGTCGGCGAGCGGCGGAAGCTGTACCAGAGGTCGCCGTCGAAGAACCTCCGCAGCGCCGGCTTCATTTCACGACCACCCACTTGTAGGGCATGAAGTTGTCGGGCAGCTGGACGATGTCGACGTTCTTCTTCATCGCCGAGGCGAGCGCCTGCTGGTGCAACGGGATGTGGCCGACGTCGTTGGCATGCAGCTCGAACGCCTCCTTGATCATCGCGTTGCGCTTCGCCTGGTCGGTCTCGCTCTGGATCTTCAGCGTCAGCTCGTCGACCTTCGGGTTGCTGTACGAGCCGAGGTTGAACTGGCCCTGGCCCTTGTCGGTCGGCGTGGCCATCAGCGAGGTCAGCGCGTTGTGGGCGTCGTAGGTGCTCGGCGTCCAGCCCAGCAGGTAGAAGCTGGTGTCGCGGCGCAGGATCTTCGGGAAATAGGTGTTCTTGGTCTCGGTCTGCAGGTTCACCTTCACGCCGATGCGCGCGAGGTTGGCGGCCACCGCCTGGCAGATGTCGGCATCGTTGACGTAGCGGTCGTTCGGGCAGTTCAGGCCGACCTCGAAGCCGGCCGGGTAGCCGGCCTCGGCCAGCAGCTTCTTCGCCGCGTCAACGTCATACGGCAAGCGCTTGTTCTGCTCCGGCGTGAAGCCGCGGATGCCCGGCCCCACCATCAGCGCCGACGGCAGCGATGCACCGCGCATCACGCGGTTCCTGATCGTCTCGATGTCGATCGCCTGGTAGAAGGCCTGGCGCACGCGCTTGTCCTTGAACGGGTTCCTGCCCTTGACGCTCGAGAACTGCAACTCGTCGCGCTTCTGGTCCATGCCGAGGAAGATCGTGCGGAGTTCGGGGCCCTGCGACACCTTCAGGTTCGGCGACGACTTGATGCGATCGATGTCCTGCAGCGGCACCGGCTCGATCACGTCGACTTCGCCGGACAGCAGCGCCGCGACGCGCGTGGGAGCGCTGCCGATCGGCGTGAAGATCACCTCGTCGACATTACCTTCGACCTTGCCCCACCAGGTGCCGTTGCGGACCAGCACGGTGCGCGCCGACGGCTGGCGCTCCTTCAGCCGGAACGGGCCGGTGCCGTTGGCCTTGAAGCTCGCGGTGTTCTCGATGCCCTTGCGGCGATCGACCGGGATCACGGCCTTGTTGTCCTCGCACCACTTCCTGCTCATCATGAAGACGTTGGTCAGCACGTCCGGCAGGATCGGGAACGGCGCGAGCGTCTCGATCTCCACCGTCAGCGGGCCGACCTTGCGCACCTCCTTGAAGGGCGAGGTGTAGCTCTGCATGTCGGAGCCCTCGCCGGCCGCGCGCTTCAGCGAGAACACCACGTCGTCGGCACTGAACGGCGTGCCATCGTGGAAGGTCACGCCCTTGCGCAGCTCGAAGCGCCACACCGTCGGCGAGGTCTGCTTCCATTCGGTGGCGAGGATCGGCGCGAGCGCGAGCTTCTTGTCGCGGCCGATCAGCGGCTCGTAGACGTTGCCGGTGAAGGTGAGCTGCAGCGTCTCGTTCAGCGAATGCGGGTCCATCGACTGCGCATCGCCCTGGTTGGCGACGCGCAGGGTCACGGCACCGGCCATGCCGCACGACAGGAACAGCGCAGCCGCGAGCAGGGTGGGTTTCAGCTTCATCGTGGACTCCTTGGGGGATGAACGAACGTCGGGGTGGCGCGGCGGCCGGCAGCGCGGCCGCGGCAGGTGGAGGCGGCTACAGCGGCATCGCGCGCTCGACCAGGGTCGCGAGCAGGGCGCTGCCGAGCGGAAGGATCTCGTCGTTGAAGTCGTAGCGCGTGCTGTGCAGGAAGCAGCCGCCCTCGCCGCCCTGCCCGATGCGCAGGTAGGCGCCGGGGCGGGCCTGCAGCATGAACGAGAAATCCTCGGCGCCCATGCTCGGCACGAGCTCGCGCACCACCTTGTCCTCGCCGACCAGGCTCGCTGCGACATCGGCCGCGAAGGCCGCCTCGCGCGGCGTGTTGATCGTCGCCGGGTAGACGCGCTGGTAGTCGAGGCTCGCGGTCGCGCCGAAACCGAGCGCGACCGATTCGGCGAGGCGGCCCAGGCGCTCCTCGATCAGGTCCTGCACTTCGCGCTTGAACGTGCGCACGGTGCCCATCAGCTTCGCCTGGCGGGGGATCACGCTGAACGCGCCCAGGTCGCCGGCCTGCATCGCGCACAGGCTCACGACGGCGCTGTCGAGCGGATTGACGTTGCGCGACACCAGGCTTTGCGCCGCGGTGATGATGTGCGCGGCGACCAGCACCGGATCGATCGCCATGTACGGGTGCGCACCGTGGCCGCCGCGGCCGTTGACGGTGATCTCGATGCGGTCGGCGGCCGCCATCATCGCGCCCATGTTCAGGCCGATCGTGCCGGGCTGCATGCTCGGCCAGTTGTGCATCGCGTAGACCGAATCGACCGGGAAGCGGTCGAACAGGCCGTCGTCGATCATCGCCTTCGCGCCGGCGAAGCCTTCTTCGCCTGGCTGGAAGATCAGCACCGCGTCGCCGGCGAACTGCCGGGTCTGGGCCAGGTAGCGCGCCGTGCCCACCAGCATCGCGGTGTGGCCGTCGTGGCCGCAGCCGTGCATCAGGCCCTGGGTGGCAGATCGCCACGGGAAGTCGTTCTCTTCGCGCATCGGCAGGGCGTCCATGTCGGCACGCAGGCCGATGGCTTTCGCGCCATGCGCACCAGCCGGGCGGCTGCCGCGGATCACGCCGACCACGCCGGTCTTGCCGATGCCGGTGTGGACCTCGTCGACGCCGCACACGCGCAACGCCTCGACCACCTTGGAGGCGGTGCGCACCTCCTCGAAACCCAGCTCCGGGTGGGCATGCAGGTCGCGGCGGAACGCCATCAACTCGGGCTGCCAGCCGGCCAGCCGCTGGTAGGCACCCGACGCGGCCAGGGGGGCAGATTCGCGCATCATCAGTGGGCTCCTGCCGTGCGCTCGACGCGCAGGCGCGGGTCGACGGCAAAGTAGAGAAGATCGACGACCAGGTTGATCACGACGAAGATCAACGCGATCAGGCAGAGGTAGGCCGCCATCACCGGGATGTCGGCGAACGTGACGGCCTGGATGAACAGCAGCCCCATGCCGGGCCACTGGAACACCTGCTCGGTGATGATGGCGAACGCGATCAACGCGCCCAGCTGCAGCCCGGTGATCGTGATCACCGGCACCAGCGTGTTGCGCAGCGCATGCGAGAAATAGACGACCCGGTTCGGCAGGCCGCGTGCACGCGCGAACCGGATGTAGTCGGCCCGCAGCACCTCGAGCATCTCCGAGCGCACGAGCCGCATGATCAGCGTCAACTGGAAGGCCGCGAGCGTGATCGACGGCAGGATCAGGTGGCGCCAGCCGTCGACCGTGAAGAAACCCGAGGTCCACGAACCGAAGGCGACCACCTCGCCGCGTGAAAAGCTCGGCAGCCACTTCAGCGTGACGGCGAAGACGTAGATCAGCAGGATGCCGATCAGGAAMGTGGGCAGCGAGACGCCGAGCAGCGAGAGCGTCATCAGGCCCTGCGACAGCGCGCTGCCACGGCGCAGCGCGGCATAGACGCCGAACGGAATGCCGACCGCGAGCGCAATGACGGCTGCCACCAGCGACAGCTCGAGCGTCGCCGGCAGGCGTTCGACGATCAGCGACGAGACCTTGCGGCCCTGGCGCAGGC
>NZ_JBFUCB010000440.1:0-5274 GCF_056405435.1 Rhizobacter sp. P1_G5
GCTGCAAGGTGACCGTGGTGCCGGCGCAGACCCCGGCCGCCGAGGTGCTCGCGTACAAGCCCGACGGCATCTTCCTCAGCAACGGCCCCGGCGACCCCGAGCCCTGCGACTACGCGATCGCCGCGACGCGCACGCTGATCGACACCGGCATCCCGACCTTCGGCATCTGCCTGGGCCACCAGATCCTCGCGCTGGCCTCCGGCGCGAAGACCTTCAAGATGAAGTTCGGCCACCACGGCGCGAACCACCCGGTGAAGGACCTCGACAACGGCCGCGTCAGCATCACGAGCCAGAACCACGGCTTCGCGGTCGACGAGAAGACCCTGCCCGCCAACCTGCGCCCCACGCACGTCAGCCTGTTCGACGGCACGCTGCAGGGCCTGGCGCGCACCGACAAACCCGCTTTCTGCTTCCAGGGCCATCCAGAGGCCTCCCCGGGACCCCATGACATCGGCTACCTGTTCGACCGCTTCACGGCCATGATGGAGAAGAACAATGCCTAAGCGCGCCGACCTCCAATCCATCCTCATCATCGGGGCCGGTCCGATCATCATCGGCCAGGCCTGCGAGTTCGACTACTCCGGCGCCCAGGCATGCAAGGCACTGCGCGAAGAGGGCTACAAGGTCATCCTCGTCAACAGCAATCCGGCGACGATCATGACCGACCCGGAGATGGCCGACGTCACCTACATCGAGCCGATCACCTGGCAGGTGGTCGAGAAGATCATCGCGAAGGAGCGCCCGGATGCGGTGCTGCCGACGATGGGCGGCCAGACCGCGCTGAACTGCGCGCTCGACCTGCACAAGCACGGCGTGCTCGCGAAGTACGGCGTCGAGATGATCGGCGCGAACGAGAAGGCGATCGASAAGGCCGARGACCGCCTGAAGTTCAAGGACGCGATGACCGGCATCGGCCTGCATTCGGCGCGCTCTGGCATCGCCCACTCGATGGAAGAAGCGCTCTCCGTGCAGAAGCGCATCACCGCCGAGATCGGCGGCACGGGCTTCCCGATGGTGATCCGCCCGAGCTTCACGCTCGGCGGCACCGGCGGCGGCATCGCCTACAACCCGGAAGAGTTCGAAGAGATCTGCAAGCGCGGCCTCGACCTGTCGCCGACCAAGGAACTGCTGATCGAGGAAAGCCTGATCGGCTGGAAAGAGTACGAGATGGAAGTCGTGCGCGACCGCGCCGACAACTGCATCATCGTCTGCTCGATCGAGAACCTCGACCCGATGGGCATCCACACCGGCGACTCGATCACGGTGGCGCCGGCGCAGACGCTGACCGACAAGGAATACCAGCTGCTGCGCAACGCGAGCGTCGCGATCCTGCGCGAGATCGGCGTCGACACCGGCGGCTCGAACGTGCAGTTCTCGATCAACCCGGTCAATGGCCGCATGGTCGTGATCGAGATGAACCCGCGCGTGAGCCGCTCGTCGGCGCTGGCCTCGAAGGCCACCGGCTTCCCGATCGCGAAGGTCGCCGCCAAGCTGGCGGTGGGCTACACGCTCGATGAGCTGCGCAACGACATCACCGGCGGCGCGACCCCGGCGTCGTTCGAGCCGAGCATCGACTACGTCGTCACGAAGATCCCGCGCTTCGCGTTCGAGAAGTTCCCAGCCGCCGATTCGCGCCTGACGACGCAGATGAAGTCGGTCGGCGAGGTGATGGCGATGGGCCGCACCTTCCAGGAGAGCTTCCAGAAGGCGCTGCGCGGTCTCGAGACCGGCATCGACGGGCTGACGGAACGCAGCACGGACCGCGACGAGATCATTGCCGAGATCGGCGAGGCCGGCCCCGAGCGCATCCTGTACGTCGGCGACGCGTTCCGCATCGGCATGAGCCTGCAGGAGGTCTTCGAGGAGACCGCGATCGACCCGTGGTTCCTCGCGCAGATCCAGCAGCTCATCAAGCTCGAGCAGGCGCTCGCCGGCCGCACGGTCGCGAGCCTGTCGACCGAGGAACTTCGCTTCCTGAAGCAGAAGGGCTTCTCCGACCGGCGCCTGGCCAAGCTGCTGGGCACGCACCAGCACGAGGTGCGCGAGGCCCGCTGGGCGCAGAACGTGCGCCCGGTCTACAAGCGCGTGGACACCTGCGCCGCCGAGTTCTCGACGCAGACCGCGTACATGTACTCGACCTACGACGAGGAGTGCGAGGCCGAGCCGACCGATCGCAAGAAGATCATGGTGCTGGGCGGTGGTCCGAACCGCATCGGCCAGGGCATCGAGTTCGACTACTGCTGCGTGCATGCCGCGCTCGCGATGCGCGAGGACGGCTACGAGACCATCATGGTCAACTGCAACCCCGAGACCGTGTCGACCGACTACGACACGTCCGATCGCCTGTACTTCGAGCCGGTGACGCTGGAAGACGTGCTGGAGATCGTCGCGAAGGAAAAGCCGGTCGGCGTGATCGTGCAGTACGGCGGTCAGACGCCGCTGAAGCTGGCGCTCGATCTCGAGCGCGCCGGCGTGCCGATCGTCGGCACCTCGCCCGACAGCATCGACATCGCCGAAGACCGCGAGCGCTTCCAGAAGCTGCTGCACGAGCTCGGCCTGAAGCAGCCGCCGAACCGCACCGCGCGCACCGAGGAGGCCGCGAAGACGCTGGCCGCCGAGATCGGCTACCCGCTGGTGGTGCGCCCGAGCTACGTGCTGGGCGGCCGCGCGATGGAGATCGTGCACGGCGAGAAGGACCTCGAGCGCTACATGCGCGAAGCGGTSAAGGTGTCGRASRAGTCGCCGGTGCTGCTSGACCGCTTCCTSGAYGACGCSATCGAGKKCGACGTCGACTGCATCWSCGACGGCGACGAGGTGATGATCGGCGGCATCATGGAGCACGTCGAGCAGGCGGGCATCCACTCCGGCGATTCGGCCTGCTCGCTGCCGCCGTATTCGCTGCCGAAGAGCCTGCAGGACGAACTGCGCCGCCAGACGGTGCTGATGGCCAAGGCCCTGAAGGTCAAGGGCCTGATGAACACGCAGTTCGCGATCCAGGGCGAGGGCGCCGATGCGGTCGTCTACGTGCTCGAGGTCAACCCGCGTGCGTCGCGCACGGTGCCGTTCGTCTCGAAGGCCACCGGCCAGCCGCTCGCGAAGATCGCGGCGCGCTGCATGGTCGGCCAGAAGCTGTCGAGCCAGAAGGACCGCCACGGCAAGCTGCCGCGCGAGGTGATCCCGCCGTACTTCTCGGTCAAGGAAGCGGTGTTCCCGTTCAACAAGTTCCCCGGCGTCGATCCGATCCTCGGCCCGGAGATGCGCTCCACCGGCGAGGTGATGGGCGCGGGCCGGACCTTCGGCGAGGCGATGCTGAAGAGCCAGCTCGGTGCCGGTTCGCGGCTGCCCGACCGCGGCACCGTCTGCATCACCGTGAAGAACGGCGACAAGGCGCGTGCGGTGGTGGTGGCGCGCGACCTGCACCAGCTCGGCTTCCAGGTCGTCGCGACCAAGGGCACGGCCGCGGCGATCGCCGAAGGCGGCGTGCCGGTGAAGGCGGTCAACAAGGTCAAGGACGGCCGCCCCCACATCGTCGACATGGTGAAGGCCGGCGAGATCCAGCTGGTGTTCACGACGGTGGACGAGACGCGCACGGCGATCGCCGATTCGCGCCATATCCGCCAGGCGGCGCTGGCCAACCGGGTGACCTACTACACCAGCATGGCCGGCTGCGAAGCCGCAGTCGAAGGCATGAAGCACCAGGACGATCTGGTCGTGCTTTCCCTGCAAGAGCTGCACCGCGAACTGAACTAAACTTTCTGCAACACATCGGCCGCCGCCGGGCCTCCCGCAAGGGAGAGGGCGGCGGCTTCATTTTTGCCTCCAGGGTTCCACCATGACGACCATCCCCATCACCGTGCGCGGTGCCGAAAAACTCAAGGAAGAACTGCATCGGCTGAAGACGGTGGAACGCCATTCGGTCATCCAGGCGATCGCCGAGGCGCGTGCGCAGGGCGACCTGTCGGAGAACGCCGAGTACGAGGCCGCGAAGGACAAGCAGGGCTTCATCGAGGGCCGCATCCTCGAGATCGAAGGCAAGCTCGCCGCCGCGCAGATCATCGACCCGAAGGCGCTGAATGCCGAAGGGCGCGTGGTGTTCGGCGCCACCGTCGAACTCGAGGACGAGAAGACCGGCAATCCCGTCACGTACCAGATCGTCGGCGAGGATGAAGCCGACCTGAAGGAAGGCCGCATCTCGATCGGCTCCCCGATCGCGCGTGCGTTGATCGGCAAGGTGGCCGGCGACGTGGCCGAGGTGCAGGCGCCGGGCGGCGTCAAGAGCTACGAGATCGTCGAAGTCCGCTACGTCTGACGTGATGACACCCCAGAAGCTGCAGCGCGCGGCGGGATTCCTGACCGGCCTGTGGGCCGGCGTCCTGCTGGGCGTGGGCTTCATCGGCGCGCCGGCCGGCTTCGCGAGCACGTTTCCTGAAACCGCCGGGCGCATCGCCGGTCGCATGTTCATGCAGGAGGCGTACCTCAGCCTCGGCTTGAGCGTGCTGCTGCTGCTGATGCTGCGCCGCATCTGGCAGATGACGGAGACGCGGCGCAGCATCCTGGGCGCGGACGCGTTGATGCTGCTGGCCGTTGCCTTCTGCACGGTGCTCGGCTACTTCGGGTTGCAGCCGGTGATGGCGGCGGCCAAGGCGGGGCAGGGCAGCCTGTCCTTCGGCGCGCTGCACGGCATCTCGATGAGCCTGTACGCCGTCAAGGCGCTGCTGCTGCTGGTGCTGGCCTGGCGCTTGAACAGCGCCAAGCCGGCCTGAGAGGCTCAGTCGGCAGCCGACTTCTTCAGGCTGGTGATGCGCTTCTTGGCGCGCTTGATCTCGCCGCCGGCGGCGACGCGCTGGTTGCCCAGCACCTTGAGCTTCTTGACCTGCGGGCGGTGGTTGCCGCTCTTCGAGAACTTCAGGATCTTGACGGTGCGCGGACCCGGCATGCGGTCTTCGCGCTCGGCCTTTTCCTTCGGGGGAATCGGGCGCCACAGCACCAGCAGCTTGCCGATGTGCTGGATCGGGGCGGCGTTCAGCTGGTCGCTCAGCTGCGCGAGGATGGCCTCGCGGGTGTCGCGCTCGTCGGAGAAGACACGGATCTTGATCAATCCGTGGGCATTCAGCGCGGCATCGGCTTCCTTGATCACGGCAGGGGTCAGGCCGTCACCACCGATCAGGACGACCGGGTTCAGGTGGTGGGCTTCAGCGCGCTTGTCCTTGCGCTGGGCGGGATTCAGTTCGATGGCAGGCATCTCGGTATTATCGGTTGCAGTGAGCGTAAGCC
>NZ_JBFUCB010000441.1:0-5260 GCF_056405435.1 Rhizobacter sp. P1_G5
GCGCCACGGCCGCCGCACTCGCCGCGCAGGGCTGGCAGTGCGAGCTGCTCGACCGGCACACGAGCCCGGCGCAAGAGGCCTCCGGCAACCCGGCCGGCCTGTTCCACGGCATCGTCAACGCGCAGGACGGCACGCACGCGCGCTTCAACCGCGCGGCCGCGCTGGAACTCGCACGCGTGCTGGCCGGTGCGCTGCGCGACGGCGTGCCCGGTTCGCTGGCCGGCCTGCTGCGGCTGGAGACCGCGCTGCCGGATGCGAACGCGATGCAGGCGGTGCTCGATCGCGTGGGCTTGCCGGCGACCTATGTGCAGGCGCTCGATGCCGATGCCGCCGGCCGCCTGGCAGGCCTGGCGCTGCGCCACCCGGCCTGGTTCTACCCGCAGGGCGGCTGGGTGCAGCCCGGCGCGCTGGTGCGCTGGTTCATCGCGCAAGGCGGCGAGCGGATCCGCTGGCGTGGCAGCGTGCAGGTCGAGTCCATCCACCGCGACGGCGACGGCCGCTGGCAGCTGAAAGACGCGCAGGGTGCGAACATCGCCAGTGCACCGGTGCTGGTGCTCGCGAACGCCGGCGATGCGTTGCGGCTGCTCGGCCAGCCCGCGTGGTCGGTCGAGGCGGTGCGGGGCCAGCTGAGCCTGGCACCGGCCGACGCCGCGGGCTGGGCGCTGCCGCGCATTCCGCTGGCCGGCGCCGGCTACCTGCTGCCGCCGATCGACGGCATGGCGGTGTTCGGCGCCACCAGCACGGCCGGCGACATGGCCCCCGAGCTGCGGCAGGCCGACCATGAGCACAACCTGGCGCAGTACCGCAAGCTGACGGGGAAGACCGCACCGGTCGACGCGTGCGCGCTGCAAGGCCGCACGGCGTGGCGCTGGGTCGCCGGCGACCGGCTGCCGATCGTCGGCGCCGTCCCCGACCTGCAGGCCGCGAGCACGCGCCCCATTGATCAAGTGCGTTTCGTRCCGCGCGTGCCGGGCCTGTTCGTGTTCACCGCGCTGGGTTCGCGCGGCATCACCTGGTCGGCCCTCGGCGCGGGTGCGCTCGCGTCGGCGGTCACCGGCGCGCCAGCACCGCTGGAGAGCAGCCTGCTCGATGCGATCGACCCGGCCCGCTTCATCGCCCGCCAGGTGCGGCGCGACGCCCGCTGATCAGGCCCAGGCCGCGCGCAGCCAGCGGCGCAGCGCCGCCGCGACGCGCGGGTGGTTCAGCAGGTCCATGTGGCCGACACCGTCGATCTCGACGCGTTCGACATCACCGGCCAGCGCCGGATCCACCGCGCTGCCGGGCCGCACCAGGCCGTCGCCCAGGCCCGCGACAAGCCGCATCGGCACCGCCACCGTGCTCGGCACCGCACCATGGCGCAGGTCGCGGATGCCGCGGCTGCGCGCATCGGCGAGCCGGCTCAACGGCCGCGTGATCGCCGACGCATCGAGCACCGAAGAGAGCACGTGCCCGGCCCGTTCCAGCGGCGCACCGCGGTGCGGCGTGCCCAGGCAGACCAGCATCCGGATGCGATCGAGCCACGGGCTGCCGTCGGCCAGCGCCTGCTCGCAGGCGGCGCGCGCGATCAGCCCGCCCATGCTGTGGCCGACCAGCACGATGTCGCCGGCGCGCTCAGGTGCGGCATCGATCCATTGCGTCAGCAGCACCGCCAAAGCGCGCGCGTTGTCGCTGATCGACAACCCGCTGTTGTAGCGAAGAAAAAGCGCGGTGGCGCCGAACTCGCGCTCGACCATTGCCGGATACGAATCGCCGGCCGACTCGGCGCGCGCGACCGTCCAGCTGTGTTCATCGCAGGCCAGCCCGTGGATGAACAGGCAGACCCGCTCCGCCGGTGCCACGCCTTCGGGGTACAGGGCCATGCGCACCGCGAGCGGGTTGCCTGCGGCCTGCAGCGCATCGCCGGCCACGCCGTTCAGCGCGCTGCGCAGGGCCTGCTCGCGCGCGCCCGGTTGGCGTGTCGGATCGGTGAGGCGCTGTTCGGCATGGCCGGCCAGCGTGAGGGCGGCAGCGCCGGTCTGGCGCACCGTCGTGTGGACCACCGTGCTGACCAAGTCGTGCACCCGCTGCACCCAGCGGGCGGGCGCTGCGACCACGGGCACGTGCTGCAGCGTCGCGAAGGCCTGGTCGGCGATCGCCTGGTGCATCTGCTGCACCTGCGTGGAGGTCGCCTCGAAGCCGGCCTTCAGCGCGGCCGCGTAGGCGCCGGGCACCGCCGGCTTGCCGCGGGGTCGCAGGGGCCGCATGAGGTTCAGGGCGCTCAGGGCGCCGGCTGGTCTCCGGCGCCTGCGCCCTGGGTCTGGCCCTCGGCGGGCTCGTCGCCCTGTCCGGCTTCGCCGGAGCCCGGGCTGGTCTTGCGAAGCTCCTTTTCCTTCAGCTTCTCTTCCTTCTTCTTTTTCTTGGCCAGCTCGCGCTGGCGCTTTTCGAACGAGTAGTTGGGTTTGGCCATGGGCCGTCCTTTTTCAGCGGATTCGGAACAGGCCCGAGGTTACGCCCTTTTTGGGGGGGTGCGAGGCCCGGGAGTGGATCAGAACGTCAGCGTCTTCACGCCCTGCGAGGTGCCCAGCAGGCAGGCGCCGGCCCGGTTGCGCGCGAAGATGCCGACGGTGACGACGCCCGGCCACTGGTTGATCTCGCGCTCCATCGCCACCGGGTCGATGATGGCCAGGCCGCGCACGTCGAGGATGCTGCAGCCGTTGTCGGTGACGACGCCGGCGCGCAGCTGCGCATCGCCGCCGAGGCCGCGCAGCCGGCGCGCGATCTGCGCCGCTGCCATCGGGATCACCTCCACCGGCACCGGGAAGCGGCCGAGCGTGTCGACGAGCTTCGATTCGTCGGCGATGCAGATGAAGTTCTGCGCGATGTCGGCGACGATCTTCTCGCGCGTGAGCGCGGCGCCCCCGCCCTTGATCATGAAGCCGTGGTGGTCGATCTCGTCGGCGCCGTCGATGTAGACCGGGATGGTGTCGACGGCATTGCTGTCGAGCACCGCGATGCCGTGCGCGCGCAGCCGCTCGGAGCTTCGTTCGCTGCTGGAGACAGCGCCGGCGATGCGGTCCTTGATGCCGGCCAGCGCGTCGATGAAGCAGTTCACCGTGGAGCCGGTGCCCACGCCGACGATGCTGCCGGGTTGCACGTAGGCCAGCGCGGCCTGGCCGACGAGGGCCTTCAGTTCGTCCTGTGTCATGGCTGAACGCTTGGAAGCGGGGTCGTTTGAGACAATCCGCGATTATCCAAGACGCTGGTCCCCGCATTCATCCCATGGCCCTGGTCCCCTACCCCCTCACCCGCCCCTTCCTGTTCGGCCTCGACCCCGAGCAGGCACATGACCTGACGCTCGGCGCGTTGGCGCGCATCCAGCGCACGCCGTTGATCTGTGCGGTCGCGCAGCCGCGGGTCGACGACCCGGTGACGGTGGCGGGCATCCGTTTCCCGAACCGCATCGGCCTCGCGGCCGGGCTCGACAAGAACGGCCGTTGCATCGACGGGCTGGCCGCGATGGGCTTCGGCTTCATCGAGGTCGGCACCGTGACGCCGCTCGGCCAGCCGGGCAACCCGAAGCCGCGCATGTTCCGCCTGCCGCAGGCGAACGCGCTGATCAACCGGCTCGGCTTCAACAACCAGGGGCTGGCCGCCTTCATCGCCAACGTGAAGCAGGCGCGCTTCCGGGCGCAGGGCGGYGTGCTGGGGTTGAACATCGGCAAGAACGCGGCGACGCCGATCGAGCGCGCGGTCGACGACTACCTGCTGTGCCTGGACGGCGTGTACCCGCATGCCGACTACGTGACTGTGAACATCTCGTCGCCGAACACGAAGAACCTGCGCGCGCTGCAGAGCGACGAGGCGCTGGATGCGCTGCTCTCGGCGGTGCAGGAGCGCAAGCAGGCGCTTGCGAAGCAGCACGGCCGCAGCGTGCCGGTGTTCGTGAAGATCGCGCCCGACCTCGACGAGGCGCAGGTCGGCGTGATCGCCGCGACCTTGAAGAAGAACGCGATCGACGGCGTGATCGCGACCAACACGACGATCGCGCGCGATGCGGTGAAGCACCTGCCGCACGGCGAAGAGGCCGGCGGCCTGAGCGGCGCSCCGGTGCTTGCGGCCTCGAACCGGGTGATCGCGCAGCTGCGCGCCGCGCTGGGCGCGGGCTACCCGATCATCGGCGTCGGTGGTGTGTTGAGCGGTGCCGACGCGCAATCGAAGATCGCGGCCGGCGCCGACCTGGTGCAGCTCTACACCGGCTTCATCTACAAGGGGCCGGAACTGGTCACCGAAGCGGCCCGCGCACTCAAGAAGTAGCCCGGGTGCCAACCCGGGGATCAACCCTCATTTGTTCGCTTGTCACCTCCCACAAGGCAGGGTGGTGGCACGAAGGCGCGAGCGGGGAGTCTGGGGAGCGCCAATAAGGGAGTRGCGCCGGAGCTGGCTGGTTTCATGGCCCGCGTGCGCAGCACGCTTCGTGMACTGACTGTCGCCCACTGTTTGACCACAACGAACGAAGTGAGTGGCGGGAGTTTGGGCGACGGGCCATGAAACCAGTCAGCGCAGGGGAGTCTTCGCCCCGCCAGGGGCGAAGACCGCTGCGACGGCGAGCCCCAGACTCCCCGCTCGCGCCTTCCGCGCCGATGCGCGAACGAACGAACGAACGAACGAACGAACGAACGAACGAACGAACGAACGAACGAACTACAGGATCGGAACCCCTGTCTTCGATTGCAGCGCCTCGCGCGACACACCCGGCGCGATCTCGACCAGCTTCAGCCCCTGCGGCGTCACGTCGAGCACCGCGAGGTCGGTGATGATGCGGTTCACCACGCCCACGCCCGTCAGCGGCAGCGTGCAGGCCGGCAGGATCTTCAGGTCCTCGCTGCCGTCCTTCTTGCGCGCGACGTGCTCCATCAGCACCAGCACACGCGGCACGCCGGCCACCAGGTCCATCGCGCCGCCCATGCCCTTGACCATCTTGCCGGGGATCATCCAGTTCGCGAGGTCGCCCTTCGCGCTGACCTGCATCGCGCCCAGGATGCTGAGGTTGATCTTGCCGCCGCGGATCATCGCGAAGCTGTCGTGCGAGCCGAAGATCGACGAGCCGGGGATGGTGGTGACCGTCTGCTTGCCGGCGTTGATCAGGTCGGCATCGACCTGGTCCTCGGTCGGGAACGGGCCGATGCCGAGCATGCCGTTCTCGCTCTGCAGCCAGACCTCGATGTCGCTGCGCACATGGTTGGYCACCAGCGTCGGCAGCCCGATGCCGAGGTTCACGTAG
>NZ_JBFUCB010000442.1:0-5257 GCF_056405435.1 Rhizobacter sp. P1_G5
CTTCACCGCCTGCCACCCGGTGCTGTCGACCGATGCGCGCGTCGCGCTGACGCTGCGGCTGCTGGGCGGGCTGACGACCGACGAGATCGCGCGGGCCTTCCTGGTGCCGGAGCCGACGATCGCGCAGCGCATCGTGCGCGCCAAGCGCACGCTGAGCGCGGCGCGCGTGCCGTTCGAGGTGCCGCAGGCGGCCGAGCGCGCGGCGCGGCTCGGGTCGGTGCTGGAGGTGATCTACCTGGTGTTCAACGAAGGTTATTCGGCGACCGCCGGCGACGACTGGATGCGCCCGTCGATGTGCGACGAGGCACTGCGGCTCGGCCGCGTGCTGGCCGGCCTGGTGCCCGGCGAGAGCGAGGTGCACGGCCTGGTCGCGCTGATGGAGATCCAGGCCTCGCGCACGCCGGCGCGCACCGATGCGCAGGGCCGACCGGTGCTGCTGATGGAGCAGGACCGCAGCCGCTGGGATGCGCCGATGATCGGCCGCGGCCTCGCGGCGCTCGCGCAGTCCGAGGCGCTGGGCGGCGCGCGCGGCCCGTATGCACTGCAGGCGGCACTCGCGGCCTGCCATGCCCGCGCGCGCCGCGCCGACGAGACCGACTGGGTGCAGATCGTCGCGCTGTACGACGCGCTCGAGCAGGTGGCGCCGTCGCCGGTGGTGGCGCTGAACCGCGCGGTGGCGGTCGGCATGGCGTTCGGGCCGGCCGCCGGACTGGAACTGGTCGACGAACTCGAATCCGAACCGGCGCTCGCGAACTACCACTGGCTGCCGAGCGTGCGCGCCGACCTGCTCGCGCGGCTGGGCCGGCACGCCGAGGCGCGCGAGGCCTTCGAGCGCGCCGCCGGGATGACGCGCAACGAGCGCGAACGCGAACTGCTGCTGCAGCGGGCGCGGGAGCAGCCGGACTGAGGGGCTGACGGGCCGCTGTTTTGGCATGGCGGCGGCCCAAAATTTCATTTGTGCGACACCGGAGCGCTCGCTACGCTGTCGCCCCATGACCTGGACCACCTCCCTGCCGCTGATCGCGATCCTGCGCGGCATCCGCCCCGAAGAAGCCCTGCCCCATGCGCAGGCCCTGATCGATGCCGGCTTCGATGCGATCGAAGTCCCGCTGAACTCGCCGCAGTGGCAGAAGAGCATCGCCGACATCGTGCAGCGCTTCGGCAGCCGGGCGCTGATCGGCGGCGGCACGGTGCTGAAGCCGGCCGATGTCGATGCGCTGGTCGAGGTCGGCGCGAAGCTCGTCGTGACGCCGAACACCCGGCCCTCGCTGATCGAATACGCGGTGCAGCGCGGCCTGCAGGTCGCGGCCGGCTTTGCGACCGCGAGCGAAGCCTTCGACGCGCTCGATGCCGGCGCGCAGGCGCTGAAGCTGTTCCCGGCCACCACCTACGGCACCGGCCATGTGAAGGCGCTGAAGGCGGTGCTGCCGGCCGGCGTGCCCATGTTCGCGGTGGGCGGCGTGACGCCGGCCAACCTGGGCGAGTACCTGCGCGCCGGCTGCATCGGCGCCGGCCTCGGCAGCGACCTCTACAAGCCGGGGCAGGACGTGTCGCGCACCAGCGAGATGGCGCGCGCATTCGTCACCGCGCTGCAGGCCGCCCGATGATCGCCGTCGACTGGGGCACGAGCAGCCTGCGCGCCTACCGCCTCGATGCCGCCGGCCACGTGCTGGCGCAGCGCAGCACCCCGGCCGCGCTGCTCGCCTGCCAGGGTCGCTTCGAGGCGGTGCTGGGCGAGCAGATCGACGGCTGGAGCGATCCGCACATCGTGATGGCCGGCATGATCGGCAGCCGCAACGGCTGGCKCGAGGTGCCCTACGTCGCCTGCCCGGCCGGGGCCGACGCGATCGCCGCCGGCATGCTCGCGTTCGAGACGCCGGCGCTGCCGGGCCAGCAGCTCTTCATCGCGCCCGGCATGAGCGACCGCGCAGCGCACGGTGCACCGGAGGTGATGCGCGGCGAGGAGACCCAGGTGCTGGGCCTGCTCGAGGCGCTGCAAGGCGCCGGCCCGCACACGCTGTGCCTGCCCGGCACGCACAGCAAGTGGATCACCGTCGAGCACGGCCGCATCACGCACCTGCACACCGCGATGACCGGCGAGCTCTATGCGCTGCTGACGCAGCACAGCCTGCTCGGTGCGCTGATGGACAAGGAGGCCGGCGACGACGAGGCCGCCTTCGCGCGCGGGCTCGAGACCAGCCGCGGCAGCGGCGGCCTGCCGAACCAGCTCTTCAGCGTGCGCACGCTCGGCCTGTTCGGCGAGCTGAGCGGCGCGGCGGCACCGTCGTACCTGTCGGGCCTGCTGGTCGGCCACGAGCTGAACGGGCTCGCGCCGGCCACCGGCACCGTCCACCTGATCGGCAGCGCCGCGCTGACCCGCCGCTACGAGCGTGCGCTGGCGGCGCGCGGCCTGCAGGCGATCGCCCATGCCGAGGCGCTGACCGCGCGCGGCCTGCACCGGCTGGCGCTGGCGCGCGGGCTGGTCGATTGAACACCAGGAACCTCCCATGACCCAGTTCGCCCACTACCCGAGCCTCGAAGGCCGCACCGTCTTCATCAGCGGCGGCACCACCGGCATCGGCACCGCCTTCGTCGAGCACTTCCATGCGCAGGGCGCGAAGGTCGGCTTCGTCGGCCGCAACCGCGAAGCCGCCGATGCGCTGCTGGCGGAGATCGCCGCGCGGCCCAACCCGCACGGCGCGCCGAAGCCGCTGTTCATGCCCTGCGACGTGACCGACGTCGCGGCGCTGCAGGCGGCCATCGCGCAGACCCGCAGCGCGTTCGGTCCGATCGGCGCGCTGGTCAACAACGCCGCCAACGACCAGCGCCACCGGGTCGAGGAAGTGACGCCGGAGTTCTGGGACCAGTGCATGAACGTCAACCTGCGCCACCAGTTCTTCGCGGCGCAGGCGGTGGTCGACGACATGGTCGGCCTGGGCGGCGGCTCGATCATCAACCTCGGCTCGATCAGCTGGATGATCAAGGGGGCCGGCTACCCGGCCTACGCGACGACCAAGGCCGCCATCCATGGGCTGACGCGCTCGCTCGCGAAGGACCTGGGCAAGCGCAACATCCGCGTCAATGCGCTGGTGCCGGGCTGGGTGATGACGGACAAGCAACTGCGGATGTGGGTCACGCCGGAGTCCGAGAAGGATCTCGACGCGAACCAGTGCCTGCCGGGGCGGCTTCAGTCGGAAGACATCGCGACGATGGCGCTGTTCCTCGCCGCCGACGATTCGAAGATGTGCACCGCGCAGAGCTTCGTCGTCGACGCGGGCTGGTCCTGAACGCGCCGGGTCAGTTCAGGCCGTAGCTCGGACCGAAGCGGAAGCGGTCCTCGACCTCGGTGTCGGCGAAGGCCAGGCCGCGGTCGGGGTCGACCACCGTGTCCTGCATGTCGTCGCCGAACTCGCTGTCGCCGCGGCTCACGCGCATCCACAGGCGGTGCAGCAGTTTGGCCACTTCTGCGGTCGACGACTCGGGTGCTGACATCGGATGCCTTTCGGAAGGCCGCACGGGGCGGCGTCAGGCATCCAATGGCAAGTTGCGGACCAGCGGGGCCGCCCGCGCTGCGCCGGGGAGGGCCGTGACGCGGCACGTCACCTGGCACGAAATCCGTCACATCGCCGACCGTCCTGGTTCAAGACTGCCACGGCGTGTCAACCAAGCCGAGGGGTATGCGCGAGGGGTATACGATCAGGCTCCTTTGCCATGCCCCGCCCGCCCGGGGTGCGCTGCCATGACCCCCACACCTTTTCTCCACGACGCCTCGGGCGACGTGCGCTTCTGGGTGCTGCTCGACGACGGCGCGTCGATCGGGGCGAGCATCAGCATGCGGGCGCTGCACTACCGCTACCGGGCATCCCTCGACGGTGCCGACGCGGTGGCCACCTACACCGCCCACCGTGCCGACATCGATGCCGCGGTGCGCCGCCGCTTCGCCGCCGGCTCGCTGGAGCCGGTGATGCTGCGCGAGCACGACCTGAAGGCCTGAGCGGGCACGGGCAAGCGCCTAGGGCCCGATCAGCGCGGTGGTGCGCTCCACGTCGCGCTCGAAGGCGGCGATCGAGAGTTCCGAGATCGACGCATGCAGCATCACGGTTCGCGCAACCTCGGCGTTGTCCTCGAAGCTCGTGCGCAGTTCGGCACGCTGCTCGGCGGGCAGCACACGGATCAGCGCCGCCATCAGCGCGTCCATCGCGACCAGCGAGCCCTTCAGGTCGCAGATGCGCTCGGTGGCTTCCTGCAGGTTCTTCATGTCGCGCCCTCCAATGAAAAAACCGCGACCGAGGCCGCGGTTTTCTTGAGAGACCCAGCGCGTGCCGGGCCCCTGCGTTCCGGTCAGGCCGGGACGATGTTCGAGGCTTGCGGGCCCTTCTGGCCCTGCGTCACCTCGAATTGAACGCGCTGGCTTTCAGCCAGGCTCTTGAAGCCGCCGCCCTGGATCTGGCTGAAGTGGGCGAACAGATCCTTGCCGCCGCCGTCCGGCGTGATGAAGCCGAAGCCCTTGCCTTCGTCGAACCACTTCACGGTGCCGGTTTGCGTTTGAGTCGTCATGTCGATTCCTTTCGAGTCATGCGCAGCACATGCTGCGCAGTGCAGAGACGCCAAGAAAATCAACGATGGGACTGTCACCCGGCATCCCCGGAACAGGCCCGGGAACGAGGGATGAGGACTTGCTGAAAGACGGTCTTATGCATGCCTACCGGGCGCATGGTACGCCCTGGCCGGAAACGGCCCGCCGGCAAAGCCCTGCTGGGCTATGCGAACGCACCCGGCATCACGCCTTCAGACGAGGCCGCTGCGGATCTGCTTGCAGATGTTCTGGCCCGTCAGCGTGATCTGCAGCGAGCCGCCACGCCACTCGAACCAGTCGAGTGCCACGTACTCGTCGATCAGCTTCGCATTGATCTGTTCCGCCTGCCGGTGCTGCAGCAGCTCCACCGTGCCGAGCAAGGCATTGCGCAGCGCCTGTCGTTTGAGAGCCGCGGGGGTCGCGGGGGGCGCCTTGAAGACGGCGGGCGCATCGGTCGAGGGTCGGCGAGGCGCGGAACGGGTCATGCTCATGAGGCCTTTCGGGAACGACTTTGAACGGCGAACACTCCGACAGTACCACTGCGATCCGACATACCTGTGACGATTTCAAGGAGATTTGCCCGCCACGGGCTCGCCACGGCCGCGAGCGTCACGGGGCGATGGCCGCCTCGTCGTCGGTCAGCGTCATCAGGATGTCGGCGTACCAGGCGCAGTTCAGGCC
>NZ_JBFUCB010000443.1:0-5218 GCF_056405435.1 Rhizobacter sp. P1_G5
GGACAAGATGAACCGCTACAGCAGCGGCCGCGCCCTCGACAAGGTGCGCGCCGGCCGCCGCGGCGGCCTGGGTACGGCGCTTGCCCATGGCGTCTGGGCGTTCCTGCGGGCCTACCTGCTGCGCCGCGGCTTCCTCGACGGGCGGCTCGGTTTCGTGCTGGCGGTCTACAACGCCGAAGGCACCTATTACCGATACCTGAAAATGGCGTTCGCGGACGCTGCCGGAACCAAGACCACAATTTGAGATCAGGACACTGGATGCTGAACCGACGTCACTTCTCCGTTGCCTCCGGACTCGCCCTCGGCGGGGCGGCCCTTTCCACGACCGTCACCCCGGCCTTGGCGCAGTTCCGCGTCGAGATCGCCGGCGTCGGTGCCACGCAGGTGCCGATCGCGATCGCGAAATTCCGCGACGAGGACAAGACCACGCAGGCCCTGTCGGCCATCATCCGGGCCGACCTGGAGCGCGCCGGCGTGTTCCGCGGCGTCGACACCAGCGTCGCGATCGACGAGAACGCGCAGCCGGCGATGGGCGAATGGCGCTCCCGCGGCGCCGACGCGCTGGTGGCCGGCTCGGTCACGCGGCTGGCCGACGGCCGCTTCGACGTGCGCTTCAAGCTCTGGGACATCGTCAAGGGCCAGGAGCTCGGCGGCCAGAGCAATGCCGTGCAGCCGGCCGACCTGCGGCTGGCCGCGCACCGCATCGCCGACTACGTCTACGAGAAGCTGACCGGTGACAAGGGCGTGTTCTCGACGCGCATCGCTTACGTCACCCGCACCGGCAGCCGCTACGCGCTGCGCATCGCCGACGCCGACGGCGAAGGCGGGCAGGTCGCGCTGAACAGCCCCGAGCCGATCATCTCGCCGGCCTGGGCGCCGAACGGCCAGGAACTGGCCTACGTGTCGTTCGAGAAGCAGAAGGCCATCGTCTACGTGCAGAGCGTCGCCACCGGCGAGCGCCGCGTGATCGCCAACTTCCGCGGCTCGAACAGCGCACCGGCCTGGTCGCCCGATTCGCAGTCGCTGGCCGTCACGCTGAGCCGCGACGGCATCTCGCAGCTCTACCTGATGGGCCGCAACGGCGGCGAACCGAAGCGCATCACCACCAGCCAGGCGATCGACACCGAGCCGGTGTTCACGCCCGACGGCCGCACGCTGTACTTCGTCAGCGACCGCGGGGGCGGCCCGCAGGTGTACCGCACGGCGCTGGCCGGCGGGGCGGTCGAGCGCGTCACCTTTTCGGGCAGCTACAACATCAGCCCGTCGCTCAGTCCCGACGGGCGCAACCTCGCCTACATTTCCCGCCAGGGCAACGCCTTCCGGCTGTACCTGATGGACCTGACCAACCCGGGCGCGACGCCGCTGGCCTTGAGCGACACCAGCGACGACGAGAGCCCGAGTTTTGCGCCGAACGGCCGGTTGATCATCTACGCATCGCGCGCGCAAGGGCGCGACGTGCTGATGACCACGACGCTGGACGGCAAGATCAAGGCGAAGCTGGTGTCGACAGCCGCCGATGTCCGCGAGCCCATGTGGGGCCCGTACGGCCGCTGACGAAGCGGCCGGCGCATCTTTTCTCGACGACAACATGACCAGGAGTCTCCAATGAAAGCAACTCGTCTCACCCTTCTCGCTGCCCTGACCTCGGCCGTCCTGGCAGGCTGCGCTTCCGGCGTCAAGCTCGACGACAAGCCGGCCCCGGTGGAAAACCGCTCGACCGGCGGCACCTCGGCCAACAGCGGCGCGAACAACGCCGGCACGTCGCAGTCGCAGGTCGCGAGCGTCGACCTGACGAAGAACGCCCCGGCTGCGATCAGCAGCGTCATCTACTTCGACTACGACAGCTACGTGGTGAAGGATGAGTTCCGCCCGACGATCGAAGCGCAGGCCAAGAGCCTGTCGGCCAACAAGGCGAAGAAGGTCTCGATCGAAGGCCACACCGACGAGCGCGGCGGCCGCGAGTACAACCTGGCGCTGGGCCAGAAGCGTGCCGAGGCGGTCGTGAAGTCGCTGGAACTGCTGGGCGTGCCGCAGTCGCAGGTCGAGGCCGTCAGCTTCGGCAAGGAGCGTCCGGCAGTGCAGGGCAGCGATGAAGCCGCCTGGGCGAAGAACCGCCGCGCCGAGTTCAACGCCAAGTAAGCCGGAGGCCTGGCATGCAATCGATTCTTCGCGGACGCACCGGCGGCGCCTGGTGGGCGCCGCTGCTGGCGGCTCTGGCCCTGGTGGCGGCGCCGGCCGCGCACGCCGGTCTGTTCGACGACGACGAGGCGCGCAAGGCCATCCTCGAGCTGCGCGGCAAGCTCGAGGAGAGCAACAAGCAGCAGGCGCAGCGCCAGGCCGAGATGAACGCGCAGCTGCTCGAAGAAATCGGCAAGCTCAAGCGCAGCCTGCTCGACCTGAACACGCAGATCGAGCTGATGCGCGGCGATGCCGCCAAGCTGGTCGGCCAGAACGAGCAGCTCACGCGCGACGTGGCCGAGCTGCAGCGCCGCCAGAAGGACATCGCCCAGGGCGTGGACGACCGCATCCGCAAGCTCGAACCGCAGAAGGTCACGATGGACGACAAGGAATTCCTCGTCGATCCGGAGGAGAAGAAGCAGTTCGACGATGCGATGGCGGTGATGCGCAAGGGCGATTTCCCGGGCGCCGCGTCGGCTTTCGTCGCGTTCCGCCAGCGCTACCCGGCCAGCGGCTACAACGACGTGGCGCTGTTCTGGCTCGGCAATGCGCAGTACGGCAAGCGTGAATACCGCGAAGCCACCGCGTCGTTCCGCGAGTTGCTGAAGGTGGCGCCGGCCAGTCCGCGCGCGCCCGAGGCGCTGCTGTCGATCGCGAACTGCCAGCTCGAGCTGAAGGACGCGAAGGGCGCGAAGCGCACGCTCGACGACCTGCTGAAGACCTACCCGAAGTCCGAGGCGGCCGAGGCTGCCAAGGAGCGGCTGGCGTCGATGAAGTGACGGGGCTGCCGTGAACGCCGTCAACGACCTGCCCTTGCCTGATCTGATGGCCCCCGACCTGCTGGCGCCGGACCTGGAGCGCCGCTTCGGCGGCCTGCGCCGGCTGTACGGCGAGGCCGGCTACCAGCGCCTGCGTGCGCTGCGCGTCGCGGTGGTGGGGCTGGGCGGCGTCGGGTCCTGGACGGCGGAGGCGCTCGCGCGCAGCGGCATCGCGTCGCTCGTGCTGATCGACATGGATCACGTGTCCGAGTCGAACATCAACCGGCAGGTGCAGGCGACCGGCGCGACGCTCGGAAAGGCGAAGGGCGAGGCCTTGCGCGAGCGCATCGCCGACATCCACCCGGGCTGCGAGGTGCAGCTGGTCGACGACTTCGTCACCGCGGACAACTGGCCGGCGCTGCTGCCGGGCCCGGTCGACGCGGTGATCGATGCCTGCGACCAGGTGCAGGCCAAGCTCGCGCTGGCGCAGTGGGCGATCGCGACACGCACGCCGCTCGTGATGGCGGGCGCCGCCGGCGGCAAGCGCCGGCCGCAGGCGGTGGAGGTCGACGATCTCGCGAACGTCACGCACGATCCGCTGCTGGCCTCGCTGCGGCAGCGCCTGCGCAAGCAGCATGGCGCCCCGCGCAGCGGCGCGATCGGCGTGCGCTGCGTGTTCTCGCGCGAGGCGGTGGTGATGCCGGCCGCCGAGGGTGACGCCTGTGATATCGACACAACAACCGACGGCAGCCTGAACTGCCACGGCTACGGATCGAGCGTGGTGGTCACCGCAACTTTCGGACTGGTACTGGCGTCGGAAGCGCTCGAAATCGGGCTACAATCGCGGCTCCGCTGAATTGAAGCAGCGCCTGCAAAGATGTTCAAACATCGCACGGGCTTGATTCAAGAATGACCCTGCAAGGCATGCTATAGTCGTGGGCTTGCTGGGTTGTTAGCTCAGTCGGTAGAGCAGCGGACTTTTAATCCGTTGGTCGCAGGTTCAAGTCCTGCACAACCCACCAGGTTTCATGGTTCGGGAAATTTCCCGAGCATGGGCTCCTAGCTCAGTTGGTAGAGCAGCGGACTCTTAATCCGTWGGTCGACAGTTCGAATCTGTCGGGGCCCACCAACACAGAACCCCGGACAGTCCGCAGCAATGCGACTCTCCGGGGTTTTCATTTGTCTGCAGGGAGTTCGCGTGTGAACGTCGAGGCTGCTGGCCCCCCTGCAACAACGCATCGCGACAACTTCGACGGCGTGCGCCTGGTCGCTTCGCTTGCCGTGCTGTGGAGCCACGCATTCCTGCTGACCGGTCGCAGCGAGCCGATGCTGCCGGGCGGGTTGCGGTCACCGGGCCACCTGGCCGTGCTCGTCTTCTTCGCCATGAGCGGCTACCTCGTGTTCGGCAGCTGGGCGCGCGATGGGTCGGTGTTTCGCTTTGCGCAGCGGCGCTTCCTGCGCATCTGGCCCGCCTATGCGGTCAACGTGATCGTCTGCGGGCTCGTGGCCTGGTGGTATGCCAAGGACGACCTCGATCTCATGGGGGCGCAATGGTGGTTCACGAGGCTGTTCTTCAGGGACGTCGACCTGCAGCCGTTCGGACCGACGGTGCGCCATGAACTGAATGGATCCTTGTGGACCATCCGCTACGAGATGGCCTGCTACGTGCTGCTGGCCGCGGGCGGATGGGCGCTGGGGCGCCGGTTGAGATGGGCGGCCCTGGCCGGTCTTGCCCTCTTGCTGCTGGTGTTCGCACGGCAAGGAGGGCAGGCCGGCCTCGACGGCGCCTTGCTTGACTGGGGAAATTTCCCCCACCTGCCGTACTTCGGCGCGTTCTTTCTCTGTGGCGGACTGCTGTTTCACTTCGATCCACGTCAGCGCGCCGTGCCCGTGCTGGTCGGAGCCGGAATGCTGTGCGTCGTGCTCGGCCAGCCGGAGCTCGGCAGCCTGCTGATCCTGCCCGCGGCCAGCGTGTGGATCGGGCGGCGATCATGGCCGGTGCTGCGCGCAGCGGCACGCTGGGGCGATCTCAGCTTCGGCATCTACCTGTGGGCCTGGCCGGCCCAGCAGGTGGCGGTGGTGGCCCTGGGGCGCGATGCGCCGCTGGCGTTGCACCTGGCACTCGCGTTGGCGCTCGTGTTGCCGGCGGCCGCGTTGTCGTGGTATCTGGTCGAGCGGCCGGCCTTGTCGCTGAAACCGACCCGCAGCAGGGTGTCGCCCGGCCTGCCATAGGGCGCCGGATCAACGTTGCCGGATCGCCATCAGCGCGTCCAGCACATGCC
>NZ_JBFUCB010000444.1:0-5217 GCF_056405435.1 Rhizobacter sp. P1_G5
GCCCTCAGTGAGCTCGCCATCCACCGGCACCTTCTCGCCAGGCCGCACGCGAAGGAGGTCGCCCACCTGGATGGCGTCGACCTGGACGGTTTCGTCGTTGCCTTGCGTGTCCACCTTGACCGCGGTCTTCGGCGCCAGGCCGAGCAGGGCCTTGATGGCACCTGAGGTCTTCTCCCGAGCGCGCAGTTCGAGGACCTGGCCCAGCAGCACCAGCACGGTGATGACCGCCGCGGCCTCGAAGTAGATGGCCACCGCTCCATCGGCCATGCGCAGGTTCGTTGGGAACAACTGTGGCGCCACCGTTCCGACGATGCTGTACAGCCAAGCCGCGCCCGTGCCCAGCGCTATGAGCGAGAACATGTTGAGACTGCGGTTCTTCACCGAGGCCACGGCGCGGACGAAGAAGGGCCAGCCCGCCCACAGCACTACCGGCGTTCCGAGCAGTAGTTGAATCCAGTTGGACAGCTGCTGCCCGAAGAGGTGGTCCAGGTTGGTGACGTGACCGCCCATCTCGAGCGCGAAGACTGGCACCGTCAACGCCGTGCCAATCCAGAACCGCCTCGTCATGTCCCGCAACTCGGGACTCTCTCCTTGGTCCGCCGTTGCCACGACCGGCTCCAGTGCCATGCCGCAGATGGGACAGTTGCCCGGCCCCATCTGGCGCACTTGCGGGTGCATCGGGCAGGTGTATTCGACCTGGCCGTGGTCACCCTTGGGCGCGGGCTTGGCTGTCGCCGGCGCGTCATGGTGGTCGTGATGCGCGTGCGCGGAGTGGTCGTGGGTCGTGCGGGAGGTGTTCGGCATTGCGCTCTCCTGTTCCTGTTGGCAGTGTCGACCTTCCAATCATGGGAATGTCAAGGGGCGCGCCATCGAGTGGTAGCGGGCCCGCAGCCACTGCGGCAGCAMGAGCGCCAATCCGGCGCCCAGGACGATAGCGCCCAGGCCCGATGCCAGTTCAGCGCCCTTGGTGGCTGCCGACCCGCCGTGCATCGTCGTCCTTCGAGAACCGGGGAATGAACCGCGGCGTCACCGCTGCGTACGCACGCCACGCATCGCCAAACGCCTTCTCCGAGTCGCGCTCCTCCGAGATGGCCAGCCGCACGTACATCACGACGAGCACCGGGAACATCGCCAGCGTCAAGAGCGTCGGCCACTGGAGCAGGAACCCGAACATGATGGCGACGAAGCCGATGTATTGCGGGTGGCGCACGAACCGATACGGGCCCGCCGTGGCCAGTTGATGCCGGCGCTGCGCGTGATAGAGCACGTGCCAAGCGTTCGAGAGCAACGTGAAGCCCCCGAAGAGGAACACGAAGCTCAGGAGATGGAACATGCCGAAGTGCGGGTTGCCTTGCTGCCCCGTCACCAGCCACCAGAGGTGCCCGGCATCGTGGCCGAAGAGGTTCACTCCCGGGAACTTCGAACCCAGCCAGCCCGAAAGCAGGTAGATGGTCAGCGGGAAGCCGTACATCTCCGCGAACAAGGCGACAACGAAGGCAGAGTAAGCGCCGAAGCTGCGCCAATCGCGCAGGGTCGTTGGCTTGAAGAAGCTGTAGGCGAACCCGACGAAGATGACCGAGTTCAGGATGACCAGGCCCCACAGGCCGTAGTCATTGCTTGGGGCGTTCATCGTCGGTCCTTCCGGTGTTGCGGTGGCCGCCGTGACGGTGGTAGCCGTGATGCATGAACATGTGCATCAGCGGACACGCCAGCAGGAAGGCGTACGGCAGGAAGCCCAGTACGTGGGCACGGTGCTCGGTGAACAGGAGAAAACCGCCGACGGCCGCGACGACCAGGAGCGCAAGGCCCCCGCGCGAGCGCCAAAACGGAGGCGGGTCATGGTCGATGTTGTTCATGGCGTGACTCCAGTCGGGTGTCGGTTACTTGGTCGCAGGAGCCTTCATCCCCTCGCGGTCCATCACCATCTGCATCATCATTTCCATCATGTCCATGCGCTTGCCCATCGCTTCGGAGGACATGCCGCTTTTCTCGCCCTTCATCTGACCCATCATGGCCATGCCGTCCTGCATGGCCTTCATGTGGTCGACCATCGCCAACGCAGTCATCGACAGTGCAGTGACGCCGATGGCGAGGGTAGAGGCGAGGGTGGAACGCATCGTGAACTCCTTTGTTGCTGCAAGCGTCGCAGCAACTGACAGAGGAAGGCTTGATGCGCATCAAAGGAGTACGCGCCGTGCAGCCCTCTGTCAGCGCGCTGGTCGTGATGTCGGTCTGGGCGTTCTTCGCCGGAAGCTTCTTTGCCTGGCTGCGTCGACGGTTGGGCTGGGCTCAGTGCAGACCATGCGGGCCCATGCAGCCGCCCAGCACGTGAACCAGTAGGAACAAGGCCGCGCCAGCAAGAGCGCAGTTGCGTAGCCATTTCACCCAGGCGGGAGCCGGTTCGGTGCCCGCCGTCGCGCCACGCGGCTTGTAGATGGCAAGGACAGTGGCGAACAGAAGCGCGGCGACAGCAACTGCAGAGTCGGCCACCAGCTGCACGCGCAGATCATGCAAGCCCACGCCATCGAGCTCCGTCAAGGCGTCCCAGGGCCTCGAGCTCGCGCATCAAAGGCCTTCAGTGGCAGCACCCGCCAGCTTTGCCTGGCTTCGCAATGGCAGCTTCGGCTTGGACCTGCACGGGCGTGTAGCCGGCGTCCTGAATGGCATCAGCCAGAGCGGAAGCCCCGGCCAAGACCGGCAACGGACCTGGCAAGACCAAGGGCTTGCGCCGCGGGCGCCACGGCCAACGATTCAACTAGCCCTTCACCAACTTGATGCGAAGCGTTGTCTCCGCCGCCCCCTTGTTCGTCCACATCCAGCAGTAGTCCTGCTCGACTTTGGTGTTCAGTGTCCCTCCGTCCTTTGCGACCCGGTTCTTCTTCGCGGGGAAGCGGACCTGCTTGCCCTCGTGAAAGTGAATGTTGAAGTCCAGCGGCGAGCGCGCCTCAAACGACCAGGCTACCTTGGTCCCTTTCGGCAGCTTCTCGCAGGCCTCGACAAACTTGCCGGGGGCAATCGCGACTTCTTTGCTGAACTGGCTGGAGGCATCCCAATCAATCGGAACCATCTGGGCGGCTGCGGACTCGCTGAGCGCGAGGGCAATGACTGCAACGGTGAGCGTGAGTGTCTTCATACGCCCACTGTAGACTGCAGCCCGCCTCGGCTGCAGCCGGTCGTACCCGCTTGACCTTGTCACTGTGGCAAGGTTTAGGCTGTCTCCAGAGGCTAAATCAGCTTCCCTTTACTGGGGTAACCCCTCGCGTGCTAATCTGACCGCAGTGAAAACTGTTCGCATCTGCTTCCTGCTGCTGCTTGCCGTGCTGCTTCCCCTGAGGGGGGCGGTTGCGGCCGCCATGCTGTGTCCCGTGGGTAGCTCGGGCATGCAGAACGAGCTTCGCGTGCAGGACCGTTCGTCGACGCATGAGGCCATGGACCACGAGGCCGTGGACCCCGGTGAAGCGGCCCACGAGCACGCAGGCGCAGACCATGACCATRACCACAGCGGCCACCACCAATCGGCCTCTGACAAGTGCAACATGTGTTCGGCCTTCTGCTCGCTCACGCCCCTGGTGAGTGCTGCGGTCACGCTGCCTGAGCCGATCGGGCTCACCACGGTCAAGTTCACTGACCTCTCCGCTCCCCCGCCGAACTTCTTCTCGGACGGGCAAGAGCGTCCTCCCCGAACCATCTGACCCACCAAGGCCTCCGCGGGAGGCCTGACGGGGCTCGTGCGTCCGCTTCGCGGTCGGTGCGAGCGTCTCCTGGCTGTGGCAACGCCGAGCCGATGACTCACATGGTTTCGAACAATGAACAACTTCTTCTCCAGGCTGGCGCCTGCGGCGGCGCTATGCCTGCCTCTGCTCGCGCTTGCCCAGGCCAGGCGAGCGGACCCGGCTGACACAAAGGCTCCGGCACCGCCGTTGCGTTACCAGTCGGCCTTTGCCGACTACAAACCGTGGCAGGACGCCAAGACGGGCGACTGGCGTGCTCTCAACGACGCGCTGCGGGCTACCGGTGCAGGCGGCGGCCATGTGGGCCACACGATGCCAGCTGCCTCGCCCGCGGCTGCTTCTGCACCGACCCCCACGGCCTCGGCCCCCTCGCTCGACGGTCATCACATGCACGGAGGCAAGCAATGATGCGCCTGACAGCCGCTGCGGCCGCGGCCCTCGTGCTCGCAGGTTGTGCGTCGTTCTCCCAGGACGGCGGCGCCGGGAAGGTTTCCGAACTGACCAAGGAGCGCACGGGCCWGAGCGTCGCCTTCCAGCGCACCGAGGCTGATGTCGACTCGGCCGGCGCTCGCGTGTCCGAACTCCTCAAGCAGCCGCTGACACCCGACAACGCGGTTGAGACTGCGTTGCTCAACAACCGAGGCCTCCAGGCAAGCTTCTCGGAGTTGGGCATCGCCGAGGCGGAACTGGTGCGGGCCGGGAGGTTGGCGAACCCAACCTTCAGTTTTGGACGCCTCAGTGGTGGAGGAGTCACCGAGATTGACCGCTCAGTGATGTTCAACTTACTGGGTCTGCTGACAATGCCAGTTGCAAGCCAGGTCGCGCAGCGCCAGCTCGAGCAAGCGCAGTACCAAGCGGCTTTCGATGCCGTAGGAGTGGCGGCCGAGGCGCGCAAGGCCTTCTTCGGCGCCGTGGCGGCCCAGGACCTGGTCAAGTACTACGAGCAGGTCAAGGAAGCCGCCGATGCCTCCAACGAGTTGGCGCGGCGAATGCAACAGGCCGGCAACTTCAACAAGCTGGCCCAGATGCGCGAGCAGTCGTTCTACGCCGATGCCACTGCCAATCTGGCCCGAGCCCGGCACCAGGCGGTTGCTGAGCGAGAGCGGCTCGTTCGCGCGCTCGGATTGTCGGGTGACCAGCTTGCCTTCAAGCTTCCCGAGCGCCTGCCCGACCTGCCCAAGTCGCCGCTCGAGCCAAAGAGTGCCGAACAGACCGCCATCGAGAAGCGCCTGGATGTCCTGATGGCCAGGCGCAGCGCCGAGGCGACGGCCAAGTCGCTCGGACTGACCAAGGCTACGCGCTTCATCAACGTGCTCGAGGTCGGCTATGCCAACAAGAGCCAGACGGGCGAGCCTCGGCAGAACGGCTATGAGATAGAACTCGAGCTGCCGTTGTTCGACTTCGGCTCGACGCGTGCGGCGCGCGCGGAAGCAACGTACATGCAGGCGGTGCACCGTACGGCCGAGGTCGCGGTCAACGCACGCTC
>NZ_JBFUCB010000445.1:0-5212 GCF_056405435.1 Rhizobacter sp. P1_G5
GATATCAACTCGATCGAGGCCATCGCGGACTGGCGAGCCAACGGTTCGGATTGCCGGGCCAGTTCCGCCTCCGCCGCTTCGGCGGCCTGCCGCACGGCCTGGCTCGCATTCGCGCGCAGGGCTTGGAGGCGAGGGCGCAGCGTCAGCAGGCCCAGCACCCGAGCGGCCAGCACGCCGCGCAGCAGGGTGCGCTCGTCCGAACTGTCCAGCCAGGCGCCGACCGATTCGGCCCCGGCGATCGGCAGCTGCGAGAGACTGTCCGCGTCCAATCCCGCGGACGCTTCCAGCACGCGCAGACGGCACACCGGGTTGAAGGTGTAGACGAGTTGCTCGCCGCCGCGCACCAGCGAGGCATGTTCCGGCTCGCCCGGCACGAGCGGCGCCTTCGCCTCGGTTGCCACCTGCCAGCCCTGGGGCGCGAGGCGGCGCAGCAGGTCGCCGTAGCTGCAACCGGGGTCGAGCACGCGCGGCCTGCGCTGTGCCGCTTCGGGGCCTGTCGTCGCGTTCGTCATCGCTTGTCCTCGCTGCCCTTGCCGTCGAAGTCCGGATCTTCGATCAGTTTCATCAGGATCTCCTTGGTCGTGCGCAGGGGCTGTCCGGTGGCGGGATCGATGGTGCCGACGGGGATCTGCCGCACGGTCCTGCCCTCGCGATCGTAGAGGGTGATCGGATGCGTCGCCTTGCCGTCCACCACGGTGTCCATGTCGTCGCCCAGGGCCACCTGCACGGGATATTCGGTCACCCGCAGCCGCTGCCGCTGTGCGAGGGCGGCATCGGTGCCGTGCGGCGCAGGCACCACGACGCCGGGCCCCTCCGGCAGCAGGAACTTGATCTTCGGCGCCGGCACCTCGATGACGGAGCCGTCTGCCCGCTTGACGAGGATCTTGCTCTCCTGCGTCTGCAGCCTCATGCCGCTTCCGGTGGCCACGCCGCGCTCGAGCTCCCCCAGCGACGGCTTCAGCCGCTTGCCCGGCTCGGGCCGCACGGTCAGGCGGTCGAAGCCGTGCGTCTCGCGCATCCACATGACCTCGAAGCGCACGCCCGGCTGCGTTTCGACGATGGGGCGGATCATCTTCAGCAGCTCGCCGGCGAACACGCCACCCATGTAGAAGTCGACGATGGCGAAGTCGGTCTGGCCGGCCGCGATGCGCTTCATGATCTCGCCGCGCAGGTTGCGGATGCGCTCGCCGTTGTCGGACTTTGGCACGTGCACGGACTCGGGGAAGTCGGCCACGCCCTGCGCCAGCATCTCGGCCAGGAGCGCGCCGCCGCGCTTGACGCCGAGCACCGCATGCGGACGAACCTCCGCGATGTGTTCGCGCATCATCTTGATGGCCAACGCGTTCTGCTCGAGCACGCTCTGCGCCACCCAGGTCTCCAGTTCGCCGTAACGCGGCGGCTGGCCTTCRCGCGTGCGGTTGCGCAGGCTGTCGATCAGCTCCTGGGCATCGAGGGTCCGGCCGCTGCCGCCCAGGTCGTCGGTGAAATGGCGGATCGCCTCGGCCAGGTCGGCGACCGGGATGTCCAGTCTCTTCGCCACCTCCGCGACGCGCTGCTGCAGGTCGGCCTCGGGGCTGACGCGGCCCTGCGCGACGGCGTCGCGGCGTGCGGCCGTCTCGGTGGCGGCGGCAGCCACCCGGTCCTGCATCGCCTGGCGCTGTGCGGCCTCCTGCTCGAGCTTCTGCTGGCGCGCTTCGGCGCGCGCCTGGTGTTCCTGGCGTTCCTTCTGCTTGCGTTCGCTGCGCTTGGCGCGGCCTTCGGCGCGTTCCTGCTCGCTCGGTGCCGAGCGGGTGRGCGGCGTGTCAGGCGGCCCGGGGGGCGCCGAGGAGGGCGGCGGTGCAGCCGGTGGCGGCTCGACCGGTGGCGCCTCCTTGGGCACCTTGCGCAGCTTCATCACGCTGACCTCGGTCAGGTCCACGCCCATCTCGAGGAGTCCGTGGCCGGAATGGGGCGCCACCTCGCTGCGCGGCACGCGCTGTTCGGGCCCGACCCGTTCGAACCGGAAACCGCTCCTGCCGAGCGGGCTGTCCGGGTCGGGATGGATCAGCCTGGCCAGTTCGGCGCTGATCTCGCGTTCGTGGAACACCACTTCCATCGTGGCACCCGGCTTGAGCT
This sequence comes from Rhizobacter sp. P1_G5, assembly GCF_056405435.1. Taxonomy (NCBI): domain Bacteria; kingdom Pseudomonadati; phylum Pseudomonadota; class Betaproteobacteria; order Burkholderiales; family Sphaerotilaceae; genus Rhizobacter; species Rhizobacter sp. P1_G5. The sequence continues at coordinate 2,116 of NZ_JBFUCB010000445.1, forward strand.
TGCGCAGCGCATGGGGCGCGAGGTTGGTGATGCTCTCGACGTTCGCCTGCATCTCCAGGGCGAGATCGATCATGCTCCTGCCCGGTTCGAGCATGTTGCGGCTGATCGCGAATTCACTGCCCTTGCTGTGCGGAAGCGGGAAGCGCACGTGCATCTCGTCCACCGAGTTGTCGGGCAGCGACTGGCCGAAGCGCTCGCCGATGAAGCGGCCGCCACCCGCCTGGAACTGCTCGATGTCGGCCTGTCCCGGCGGACGCCGGGCCTCGGACGTGACGACATCCGCGCCGGGGTTGCGCTGCTGCAGCTCGCGCGCGCTCGCCAGCGACGGGCCGGAGAAGGGCTCGAAGACGACGGACCGCTGGGCCGTCTGCGTCTCCATCAGCGGCGAGACCTCCTTGGAGAACAGCCGCGCCGGCTGTTCGAGGCGCTCCTTCAGGATGGCTTTCTGCTCGCGCGTCTTGGCCGCGCCGGCTGAGGTGATCGTGTCGAGTTCCGCCAGGCGCTCGCGCAGGTTCTTCAGGGTCTGCTGGTTGCGACCAAATTCGAAGTCGAGCGCCTGTTCACCGGCCACGCTGCGCGCCGTTTCCGCCCGCAACGAGCGGGCGATGTGCTCGTGCCCCAGGATCTCCAGTTCGAGCTTGTTGCGGTAGAGCTCGGTCTGTTCCTTGACGCTGAGCGAGTTCCAGCGCCTCATGTTGGCTTCATCGTGCAGGGCCACCCGTTGGCGCGTGGCCTCGTCGTGCGCCTGCATGATGTGCGGGCCTTCGTCGGCCAGGCGCGAAATCGGCGTGCCTTCGCGGATCACGACGTAGGGGCGCCCGTCCTTCACCAGCGTGACCGCGCCCGAGCGCCGGCTCTCGTATTCCCTGTTGTACCAATGCTCGGGCACCACTTCGATCACGGTGTCGCCCAGTGCCGCGCGCATCGACTCGGGCACGTGACGCAGCAATGCGACCTGCATGTCCGCCGCATGCATCTCCTGGTCCGCCACCGATGCCCGCTTGCCCGGGCGCCCGGTGCCTTCCGGATGCTCCACGGTGTAGACGCGGCCTTCGGGGTCGCGGATCGTGACGCCGGCCTTGCGCGCGTTCTCCAGCACCTCGCGCGGGATCGGCCGCAGCTGCTCCGGCACCTGCAGCACGTACTCGCCGTCGAGTGTCTTGCCGGCCAGGCCGCTCGCGCGGGTCGACGGCACGTCGGAGATCACCGCGCCGCGCGGGTACTTCTCGATCAGCTCGTTGATGTAGCCGATCGCATGTTCCTCGCTCAGCTCGGACAGCTGGGTGTACTTGCGCGAGATGATTTCCTCGCCCGGCACATACGAGTCGACGCGCACCCGCTTGCCGTTCTCGCCGATGTCGACGTAGACCTCGTTGTGCGGATGGCGCACCTCCTGCTCGTTGTTGAAGGTGTTGCCACGGTCGAGCCGACCCGATGCCTCGTCGGCCTGCTGCTGCGTGCGATCGAACATGCTCTTGCCGTCCGATCCCTCCGGCGCAGTGTCCGGCACCGTGGGATGGGGCTCCTCGACCTCGCCCGGCCGAGGCGGGCGCCCCGTGCTCTCGGGTTCGTCGCCCAGAACTTTCTTCGCCACCGACGCTTCCCAGGGCGTGCCCGACTCGGTCGACGCCTCCTTGGAGAACAGGCGCGCCGGCTGCTCGAGGTACTGCGGCTTCGGCAGCTTGCCCGGATCGACCGTGCCGACTTCCACCAGCCGCTCGCGCAGGTTGCGCAACGTGGCCTCGTTGCGCGCCTTGTCCAGCGCCGCCTGCTTCGGATCGAGGTCGCCGCGCGCCACGGCCTCCTCGGTCGAGCGCGCGATCTGCTCGTGCGCCTCGATCTCCAGCTCGACCTTGTTGCGGTACAGCTCCAGCTGAGCCTCCACCGGCAGCTGGTCCCAGTGCGCGAGCGCAGCCTCGTCCAGCTTGGCGACGCGGACCTTGGAGGGGCCTTCGCGCGTCTGCATCAGGTGCGGGCCTTCGTCGGCCAGGCGCGAGATCGGTGTGCCCTCGCGGATCACCACCGTCGGCTTGCCTTCGTGGATCAGCGTGACCACGTTGCCGGACTCGCTGCGCGTCATCGCGCGGAACTCGGCCTCGGGCATCACGCGGATCGGGACGTCGCCGAACTGTCCGTGCAGCTCCGGCGGCACGTGGCGCAGCAGCTCGGCGCGCATGCTGTCCAGCACCACCGGATCCGGATGCGGCGTGGCGATGGTGGCGTTGATGCCGCCGTGCGTGGCGACGTGGTCGAGGTGGATGGCGCGCGACAGGCCGTCGTTGCCGCCGGCCAGGTTGAGCAGCGCCAGGTCCTGCGCCGCCTCGGCCAGGGCCTTGGGTTCCAAGGGCTCCATGCCGCGGCTCTTGCGCTCGTTGTTGATGTCGGATTCGAGCTTGCGCATCGACGCGTTGTGGAAGCGCTGCCCCACCGCCTCGGCCGCGCCTTCGCCGAAGCCCTGGACCGCGGAATGCAGCCCGGCCTTGCCGATCTCCCACAAGGCATCCTCGCCGCGGCCCTTGAACTTGCCGGTGGCCTGGTCGAACATGATCTCGGTGCCTTTGCCGGCCATGCCGCCGGCCCCTGCGATCAGGGCGCGGCCCGCGCCGCGCAGCGTGACCGCCCGCAGTGCCGCGGCGGGTCCGCCCTCGGCGGACAGCGCCTGCAGCTTCGGACCGAGCCCGCCGCCGACCTCGATCGCCTGCGACACGGCCGCGGTGGCCGCGCCGGTCAGCGCGCCCTTCAGCAGACCCTCGAACAGCGCACCGACCGCGTGGCCCGCTCCCTTCTCCCAGGTCTGTTCCTGMAGTGCCGTGCTGCCCAGCGTGCCGATGCTGCTGGTGATCGCGCCGATGATGATCTGGTCGACCACCGGGTTGCCGGTGAAGATGCGGGCCAGCGACGCGATCATGCGGCTGGCCTGCGAGGCCGCCTGCGCGCCCTTGGAGGCGACCTGGGCGGCCGCGCCGAGCTGCGCACCGACGCCCGCGGTCACCGCCTGCACCGCGGTCATGCCCAGGTCGACCGCCGCCTGTTCCCAGCCGTAGCGGCCGCCCTTGATCGCGTTGTTGGCGCCCATCGAGTCGAGGCCCGCGACCAC
>NZ_JBFUCB010000446.1:0-5204 GCF_056405435.1 Rhizobacter sp. P1_G5
GAGCTGAACCGCTACAAGGGTATCGTCAACATCCTGAAGTCGCGCGGGTTGATCGACGGCGTGGGCATCCAGTCGCACTACTTCAGCCTGGACGACGTGCCGGCTGCCGTGATCGCGCAAAGCCTGGAGTCGCTGGCCCAGACCGGCCTGCCGATCTACGTGTCCGAGCTGGACATGACCGGTGACGACGCCACGCAGCTGGCGCGCTATCAACAGAAGTTCCCGATCTTCTGGACGCACCCGGCCGTCGCGGGCGTCACGCTGTGGGGCTACAACGAAGGCCAGACCTGGGTGGCCAACTCCCACCTCGTGCGCCGCGACGGCAGCGCGCGCCCCGCGCTGACCTGGCTCGCCAACTACGTGCGCAGCAACAACCCCGGCAACCCCGGCGGCGGCGGCACGACCGGCAAGACCATCGTCGTGCGCGCACGCGGAACCTCGGGCCAGGAGCGCGTGACCTTGCGCGTCGGCGGCACCGCGGTGCAGAGCTGGACGCTCGGCACCGCGATGACCAACTACACCTTCACGACCAGCCTGTCGGGCGGCAGCACCGTCGAGTTCACCAATGACGCCGGCGGCCGCGACGTCCAGATCGACTACCTGAGCGTGAACGGCAGCGTGCGGCAGGCCGAGAACCAGACCTACAACACCGGCGTGTACCAGAACGGCCGGTGCGGCGGCGGCAGCGGTCGCAGCGAATGGCTGCACTGCAACGGTGCGATCGGATTCGGTGACCTGTGAGCCCCCTCTCATCTGAAGGAGAACTGTCATGAAGAACACGATGAAGCTTCGCAAGACGCTGTCGACGCTGGCGGCCTTCGTGCTGTCGGCGGGCGCCCTGGTGGCCACCGCCCCGGCGCTGGCCGCCGTCACGGTCGACGCCAACACCTGGTACGTCGTCGTCAACGCCAACAGCGGCAAGGCGCTCGACCTCTACAACTGGGGGACCGGCGACGGTGCCGAGTTCCGCCAGTGGAGCCGGCACGACGGCACCAACCAGCAGTTCCAGCTGGTCCCTTCCGGCAACGGCTACTACCGGCTGAAGAACAAGCACTCGGGCAAGGTCGTCGACGTGTGGAACTTCTCGACGGCCGACGGGGCCGCCGTCAACCAGTACACCGACCACGACGGCACCAACCAGCAGTGGCAGCTGGTCGGCGCCGACAACAACGCGGTGCGCTTCATCAACCGCAACTCGGGCAAGGTGCTCGAAGTCGCCGGCGCGTCCACCGCCGACGGTGGCGACGTCACCCAGTACACCGACTACAGCGGCCGCAACCAGACCTGGGCGCTCGTGCCGGTCGGCGCCACCACGCCGCCGCCCGGCGGTGGAGGCGGCAACGTGGCGCTGCCGTCCAGCTTCCGCTGGACCTCGAGCGCGGCGCTGATGGTGGCCAAGCCCGCCGCGCAGTTCCCGGAAGTGGCGATCAAGGACCCGTCGGTCGTGTTCTACAACGGCCTCTGGCACGTGTTCTCGACCCAGGCCAAGGGCAACGGGTGGGGCCTGGAGTACCGCTCCTTCACGGACTGGTCGAACGCCGGGGCGGCGACGCCCTACTTCCTCGACTCCACCGCCATCGGCGGCGGGTACCGGGCTGCACCGTTCGTGTTCTTCCATGCGCCTTCGCGGCTGTGGTACCTGGTGTTCCAGAACGGCAACGCCGCCTACTCGACCAACCCCGACATCGGCAACCCGGGCGGGTGGAGCGCGCTGAAGACCTTCTACAGCAGCGTGCCGCCGATCGTTCAGCAGAACACCGGCAACGGTGGCGGCAACTGGCTGGACTTCGCGGTGGCCTGCGACGCGGCCAACTGCCACCTGTTCTCCGCCGGCGACAACGGGCAGATCTACCGCTCGCAGACCACGCTCGCGAACTTCCCGAACGGCTTCGGCAACACGGTGATCGCGCTGCAGGACGCCGATCGCAACAAGGTCTTCGAAGCACCGCAGGTGTACAAGGTGCGCGAGACCGGGCAGTACCTGCTCATCGTCGAGGCCATCGGCAGCAGCGGGCGGTACTTCCGCTCGTGGACTTCGAGCAGCCTGGGCGGAACCTGGACGCCGCTGGCCGCGACCGAGTCCAGCCCGTTCGCCGGCGACGCCAACGTGAGCTTCCCGACCGGCAAGTGGAGCCAGGGCATCAGCCACGGAGAGATTCTGCGCACCGGGTATGACCAGAACGTCGAGGTCAGCGCCTGCAACATGCACTTCCTCTACCAGGGGCTGGCGCCTGGCGCGAGCGGCGACTACGGCAGGCTGCCGTACAAGCTCGGCGTGCTCACGCAGACCAACTCGCCCTGCTGAGCCGTCCCGCGCAACCCCGTGAAATGCTCACGGGGTGTCATGCCGTTGAACCATTGATCATGGCTCGATCATGCATTCGATCCGAAGGCTGCCCACACTGTCGAGGTGATGACAACGGCGGGTGTGCGATCGATGGTTCCACTTCAGTTTCGGTTGCTGCTGGCACCGTTTCACTTCATGGCGCGCATCCTCTTCAGCGACTTGAAACTGGAGCGCGAGGGGCGGGACTTTCACATCCGCATCGCCACGCCCGAGCCCGGACCGCAGGCGCTGAGCGAAGCGGCCATCGCCGAAGCGGCGCCGTTGCGGGCCGCGCTGAAGAAGTTGCTCGATTCGCATCCCCAGGCCCGCAAGGTGCTGCGCCACCTCCGGTACGTCGAGCGTGCGCTGGCCACCCAGGGCCTGGCCGCGCTGGCGACGATGCCTGTCGACGTGCTGAAGATGGCGCTGAGGCAGCTGGATTCGATCGTCTCCAACTGGTCGAACCGTCACCTCGCGGATCTGCGTTCGAAGATGGCCGTCGCCGTGCTGGAACATCCGGAAGATTCGGACGATTCGCTCTACGGTGCGAACGGTGATCGGCTGTCCGACTTCGTGACGGAATCCCGGCTGATGGTCGGAGATGCTTCGCACTCGGTGTTCATGGAGCTTGAACGGCAATACGAAGCCTTGCTTCCGCCGGAGGCGATCCGTGCCTCGCTCAATGCGACAAGGGCTGCACCATGAGGGCGTCGCATGTCGAATGACAGGGGCGCGCCGCACCGACCCACCCAGGGTCATCCAGCCGGGTGAGGCGGTGGTGCGGTGCTGCCCCGCACCACCAGCTGCAGATCCAGCGACCCGATCGGCGCGTCGTTCAGCTGTTTCACGCCCAGCAACCGAAGCAATTCCCTGGCGGCGGTGCAGCCCATCTCATAGATGGGTTGCCGGACCGTGGTGGTCGGCGGCACCGAATACGCGGACGGAGGAAAGCCGTCGAACCCCACCAGCGAGACCTGCCCCGGCACCTCGATGCCTCGATTGAACAGGACCAGCCGCGCGCCGTTCAAGCTCGGGTCATTCGCCGCGAAGACCGCCGTCAACCCGATGCCGGAATCCAGCAGGGCCTGCATCGCCTGCATGCCACCCAATTCGGAAAAATCACCGCGCACGATGAGGCGCTGATCCACCGAGAGACCGGCCTCGCGGTGCGCATCCATGTAGCCCTGCATGCGGGCAATCGCATCGGGCTGGTATTCGATCCCCGCGATGTGCGCGATTCGCCGATGCCCCAACTCGATCAGGTGACGGGTTGCCATGTAGCCGCCCCGGCGCTGGTCGACATCGAGTGAGCTCAGGCGGGGGCCGTGGCATTCGCGGCCGATGACGACGATGGGCTGCTGCTCGGAGAGATCCAGCAGTTGCTCGTTGCTGAGCCGTCCACCGATGACCACGATGCCGTCGATCTTGCGCGACATCAGCAGGCGCACGCGATCCGCTTCGTCACCGTCGCGACCCCAGTGGCCCGAGACCAGGATGGGGGTGTAGCCGCTGCTCCTCAGTTCGTCTTCGACGCCCGTGGCTGCACGCGAGGTATAGGGGTTGTCGAAATCCTGCGTCAGCACGCCGATGGTCATGCTCACCCCGCTGCGCAGGCTTTTCGCGACCAGGTTCGGCTTGAAGCGCAGCTTCTTGATCGCGGCTTCGACGGCGTCGCGCCGCGGCGAGTCGACGTGCCCGTTCAGGATGCGCGACACGGTGCTGGCTGAAACACCCGCCAACCGAGCGACGTCCTGCAGGGTCGCACTCTGCTCCGATGCGCCTCGGCTCGCCAGCTCGTCGCGCCTTCCTTTTCCAGGGCTGGTCATTGAATGCTTGCCCGAAAGGGCCCTCCTTGTCGGTTTCTGGAAACGATTGCACCGGGCGCATCCCGGCAAGGCGCTGCGTCCATGCCGACTGCCCAGTAATTCACGGTATTCCGATGATACGGGACGGATCGATTGACACAACCAGTAACTTCGTTGCAACATCCCGTCAACGTGCAATCGATTGCACGTCATTTCAAACCCCATGACCGGAAGTTGAACGAATGATGAAGACGGAAGTAAGCTCTATTCGTGGCACCTCTGAAAGGACCGCTCCAAGTTTTACTTCCCCCTCTTTGCAATCGATTGCACGACTCGCTTTGACCGCGGCCCTGCTCTGCGCGGGGCTGGCGGCTYGCGGTGGCGCCGGCGGCGCGACGGCGTCCGACACGGCAACGCTGGCCGACTTTCCGGCCGCGGCCGCGGGCAACCCTCCCGGCGCCTCGGCGCGAGCCAGCGCCGCTGCGGCAGCACTCGGTCGCGGGGTGAACTTCGGCAACATGCTCGAGCCGCCGAGAGAAGGCGACTGGGGCCTGACCGTGGAGCAACGCTTCATCGATCTGCTCGATGGCGGCAGCTTCGACAGCGTTCGGCTGCCTGTCCGGTGGAGCAACCACGCCTCGGCCGATGCTGCGGCGGTGATCGACCCGGCCTTCTTCGCACGCGTGGACAGCGTGGTCGACCGCCTGCTGGACAAAGGCGTCCACGTGCTGCTCGACATGCACCACTATCGCCAGCTGGACGGCGACGTGCTGGACGCCAATGAGCGCTCGGTGGACCCCGCCGTGGTGGAAGTGCGCTTCCTCGCGATGTGGCGGCAGATCGCGGCTCGCTACAAGAATCGCAGCGACCGGTTGATCCTGGAGGTCTACAACGAGCCGCACGGCAACCTGACCGATCGCTGGAACGACCTGATGGCGCGGGCGGTCGGCGTGATTCGCCGCGACAACCCGCAACGCCTGATCGTCGTCGGCCCGACCAGTTGGAACAGCGCGGCCGACCTGCCCAGGCTCGTGCTGCCCAACGACGCCAACCTGATCCTCACGGTCCACAAC
>NZ_JBFUCB010000447.1:0-5204 GCF_056405435.1 Rhizobacter sp. P1_G5
CGTTGAACAGCAGCGTGCCGCCGCGCCTGAGCACGCGCCGCGCCTCGGCGAAGGCGCGTGCCTTGTCCGGAAAGAACATCGCGCCGAACTGGCAGACGACGAGCTCGAAGCGCCCGTCGTCGAAGGGCAGCTGCAGCGCATCGGCCTGCTGCCACTGCACCGGCCGCGACGTGCCCACCGCGGCGGCGCGCGCCAGCATCGGCAGGTTCAGGTCGGTGGCCACCAGCGCCACCGCCTCGGGCAGGGCCGCCGCGAGCGCCCGCGTGACGACGCCGGTGCCGGCCGCCGTCTCCAGCACGCTGGCCGGCCCGATCTGCGCCGCGCGGTGCGCCAGGTCGGCCGCATACGGCGCGAAGATCAAGGGCACCAGCTGGGTGTCGTAGAGATCGGGAATCGAGCCGGCGAACACCGTGTCGGAACCAGGTCGGTCCATGGGCTTCTCCTTGCGCTGCCAACGATCAATGTGCGGCCCCCTCCACCGGCAAGGCTTCGGCACGCCAGCGCAGCATGCCACCCGCCAGGTTGGCCAGTTCGCTGAAACCCACTTTCTGCAGCAACACCAGCGCCTGCGCCGAGCGTGCGCCCGAGCGGCACACCGCCACCACCGGCCGATCGCGCGCGATCTCGCCGCTGCGCGCCACCAGCTCGGACAAGGGCATGAGCCGCGCGCCGCGGATGTGGCCGAAGGCATCGTCGAACTCCGCCGGCTCGCGCACGTCGATCACCTGCACGCCCCCGTCCGCCAGGCGCTCGGCCAGCGCCGTCGGCTGGATCTCCCACACACCGCCGAAGCTGAAGCTGAGCGGCGCCCAGGTCGGCTCCTGCGGCAGCGCGGCCTCGCTCTCGGGCCGCCCGCAGCGCAGGTTGGCCGGCACCGCGATCTGCATCAGCTTCGGGTGCGGCAGGCCCAGGTTCGTCATGTAGCCCTCGAAGTCCTCCAGGCTCGCGTCGCCGCCCAGGCGCGGGTTGTAGCGGCGCTCCTCGGCCACGCTGGTCACGGTGAGCCCGCGGTAGTCATGCGCCGGGTACAGCAGGCAATCCGGCGGCAGCGACAGGATCTGCTGCTGCACCGAGCGGTACAGCTGCCTGGCGCTGCCCTGCTGGAAATCGGTGCGGCCGCAGCCGCGGATCAGCAGCGCATCGCCGGTGAAGGCCATGCGTTCGTCGTCCAGCACATAGGTCAGGCAGCCGTCGGTGTGGCCGGGCGTGGCGCGCACCTGCAGGTGGTGCGTGCCGAAGGCCACGCGATCGCCATGCGCCAGCAGCCGGTCGGCCTCGCGCACGCCGGCCGCCTGCGACAGCAGGATGCGGCTGCCCAGGCGCTGTTTCAGCAACCAGGCGCCGGTGACGTGGTCGGCGTGCACGTGGGTGTCGAGCGTCGCGACCAGCCGCAGGCCCAGTTCACGCAGCAGGGCGGCGTCGCGGCGCACGTGCTCGTAGACCGGGTCGATGAGCACCGCCTCGCCCGCCACGCTATCCCCGAGCAGGTAGGTGTAGGTGGACGACGGTGCGTCGAAGAGTTGGCGGAAGACCAGCATCGCAGGCTCCTTTCAGCGGGCGGCGAGCCAGCGGTCGTGGATCGCCATGCCGGCCAGCATCGCCGCGACGAACACCGCCGCCGGCCACCAGCCGCGCGCCAGCGCCACCAGCGCCGGCCCCGGGCAGAAGCCGCCGATGCCCCAGCCGATGCCGAACAGCACGCCGCCGCCGATCAGCCGTGCATCGACGAGGGTGCTGGCCGGGATGTCCATCGCCGCACCGGACCAGGCCGTGCGGCGGCGCCGCGCGATCGCGAAGGCCGGCAGCCCGACCGCGATCGCGCCGGCCATCACCAGCGCGAGGCTCGGGTTCCACGCACCGGCCAGGTCGAGAAAGCCCTTGACTTTGGCCGGGTCGGTCATGCCGCCGGCGATCAGCCCGAGGCCGAAGACCAGGCCGCTCAGCAGTGCGATGAAGGATCCCATCGGCGTCTCTCCTTCAGACGAGGTGCCGCAGCACGAACACGGTGGCGAACCCGGCGCCCATGAAGGCCAGCACGTTCACCAGCGAGCGCAGCGACAGGCGGCTCAACCCGCACACGCCATGCCCGCTGGTGCAGCCGTTGCCCAGGCGCACGCCGATGCCCACCAGCAGGCCGGCCGCGATCAACGCGCCGGGCCCGACATCGACCGAGACGGCCGGCCACGGCGCCCACAGCCGCCAGGCCCACGGCGCGAGCAGCAAGCCGCCGATGAAGGCCAGCGAGCCGCGATGCGCCTTCAGCGGCGCACGCGCCCGCAGCGCCCGCCACGGCGCCCCGACAATGCCGGCAATGCCGGCGATGCGGCCGTTGCCGAGCAGGTAGAGGGCGGTCGCCAGCCCGATGGCCAGGCCGCCGGCCAGCGAGGCCCACGGGGTGAAGCTGTTCCAGTCGATGCTCATTCGAGAATGCGGTGACGAGGCCGAAGCCGATCGGCGCAGTGTGGCGCAAGCGGCCGGCGGCCTCTGTGACCCAGGTCACACAGCCGTTGCGGCCCCCTTCACAGCGCGACGAAGCGCGCCAGCGCCGCCGCGTCCAGCACCTCGATCTGCTCGCGCCCGAGCCGCAGCCAGCCCTGGTCCGCAAAGTTCTTCAGCAGCCGGCTGACGATCTCGCGCACGCTGCCGAGCTCGTCGGCCAGCGCCTGGTGCGTGGTGCGCAGCGGCGATTCGCGCGCCACCAGCAGCGCCGCCAGCCGCTGGTCGAGCTTCTGGAAAGCGACCGCCGACACCAAGGCCATCAGGTCGGTGAGCCGCTGCGAGAAGTTGCTGAACACATGCTCGCGAAACGACTCCAGCTGCGCCATCAGGTGCTTGAACGCCGCCGGCGGCAGCACGACGAGCTCGACGTCGTGCTCGGCCGTGCCGCGCGCGTGGTACGGCGCGTGGCCGAGCAGGCAGCTGCTGGTCAGGATGCAGCTGTCGCCCGGCCGCACCTGGTACAGGTGCAGCTCGCGCCCGCTGGGCGCCGCCTTGACGATGCGCACGCTGCCCGACAGCAGCAGCGGAAAGCCCCGGCACGGCTGGTTCTCGTCGAACATCAGGCTGCCGGCCGGCATGCGCAGCAGCGCGGCATCGGCCAGCAACTCCGCCAGCTGCGCGGCAGGCAGCTCGCGCAGCATCGGATAGCGCTGCAGCACCAGGGCCTGGGTCGCGGCATCGATCATCGCGCCGCCCTCGGCTGCACCCTGTTCAGAGCTCGCGCAACGCCGTCGTCACCGGCAGCCGTGCCGCGCGCACCGCCGGGAACAGCCCGCCGATGAAGCCGATGGCCAACGCCCACTTGAGCCCCGTCCACAGCAGCTCCGGCGACACGCGCAGCGCAAAGCTCAGCTTGCCGACCGAGCCCGCAGCCATCGTCGACGCGCCGTAGCCGTCGAAGACCAGCCAGGCCAGCAGCCCGCCGAGCACGCCGCCCATCAGCGCGAGCAGCATCGTCTCCAGCATCACCGCCACCACCACCGGCACGCCGGAGAAGCCGATCGCGCGCAGCGTCGCGATCTCGCGCGCCCGGGCCGCCACCGCGGCGAACATCGTGTTCAGCGCGCCGAACATCGCGCCGATCGCCATGATCGTGCCCACCGTGATGCCGATGATGCGCAGCACCTTGGTCACGCCTTCGGACTGCTTGCTGAAGTAGTCGAGCGTCGTCGTCACGTCGACCTGCAGCTGCGGGTTCGACTCGAGCGCCGCCTTCAGCGTCTTGAAGGCCTGCGGATCGGCCAGCCGCGCCGTCACCGAGGTGCGGCTGGCGGCACGGCGGTAGGTGTCGRCGACCACGTTGCCGTCGGCCCAGATCTCGGATTCGAGCGCGTCGCCGGTCGCGAACACGCCGGCCACCGTCCAGGTCTGCGCGCCCAGGCGCACCGTGCTGCCCGGCACCAGCCCGGCGAACTGGCGCGCCGCGCCCTGCCCCACCACCAGCTCGCGCAAGCCCGGCCCGAACGCCTTGCCGGCGATGATCTTCGCCTGCGGCCGCACCGCCCAGGCCCGCTCGCCGACGCCGCGCAGCTGCACGCTGCCCGTTTCATCGGGCGCGCCGCCCTTCACCGGCAGGTTGGCCGCCACCACCAGCTCTTCGGATGCCAGCGGCTCGCCCTTGTCGTTGCGCGCGATGCCGTCGGCCTGCTGGATCTGCGCGATGCTGTCGCGCGTCAGCACCGACGACACCTCCGAGGCCGAACCGCCGCGCATCACGATCACGCTGTCGGTGCCGCCGGTGCGGCGCAGCGTCTCGGCATAGCCCTCGGCCATCGACAGCAGCGAGACCAGCACGCCGACCACGCCGGCGATGCCGACCACGATCACGCCCGAGGCGCCCAGCCGCTGCGTCAGCGTGCTGATGCCGACGTTGGCCACCGACAGCGTCTGCCGGCCGCGCCGCGTCAGCAGCAGCCAGCCGGCCAGCAGCACCGCCAGCGCCAGCGCGCCCGGCCACGGCAGCATCACCCACGCCGCCAGCACCACGGCCAGCAGCACCACCAAGCCCACATTGATCAACCAGGTCATGACAGCCCCTCGTCGGTCGAGTACGCCCGCCGATCCCCCGAGGGGATGCCGGCCGGCTTGGGAGCGGCCCGGCGCTCGGCCGGCGCTGCGTTCAATCGCGTTGGCATGTGTTCGTCTCCCGTTCAGCGGCCCGCGAGGGCGTCGACGATGTTCAGGCGCATCGCGTTCCAGGCCGGCAGCGCGCCGACGATGACGCCGATGCCGGCCATCAGCGCGAGGCCGAGCACCCAGCTGCTCGCGCCGACCGACGGCAGGTTCAGCATGCCGCCGCTGCCGGCGCTGACCGCCGGGATGATCAGCGTCGCGATGCCCAGCCCGATCAGCCCGCCCAGCACCAGCAGCAGCACCGATTCGGCCAGCACCATCGCGAGCACGCTGCGGCCGGAGAAGCCGATCGTCTTCAGCACCGCGATCTCGCTGGTGCGCTCGCGCACCGCCTGCATCATCGTGTTGCCCGACAGCAGCAGCAGCGTGAAGAACACCGCGCCCATGATCGAGCTGACGATCAGCCCGATGTCGGCCAGCTGCTTCATCCACGACGCGGTGGCCGCCTGCTCGGTCTGCGTGCGCGTCTCGTGGTCGGAGTTGGCCGACAGCGCATCGATCGCCTTCGCGACGCGGTCGGCCTGGTTCACGTCGGTCACGCGCGTCACGTACCAGCCGGCATTGCCCTGGTT
>NZ_JBFUCB010000448.1:0-5159 GCF_056405435.1 Rhizobacter sp. P1_G5
CGCCGCGCACGTCCGGGTTGCGCGGGTTGTCGACCGTGAAGTCGTACCACAGCACCGCGCCGCCCGGCCGCACCCAGCGCCACATCGCCGCGGCCAGTTGCTGCTGGAACGCGTCGTCGAGCAGCGACGAGAACACCGTCGCGACAAACACGATGTCCTGCGATTCATCGGCGATCGGTGCCTGCACCGCATCGCCCTCGTGCAGCGCCACCGCCGACGGCAGGCACGCCCGCGCCTGCGCGAGGCGTTCGGGCAGCAGTTCGATGCCGCTCAGCCGGTCGGGCGCGAAGCCGAGCCGCAGCAGCTCCAGCAGGTTGCCGCCCTGCCCGCAGCCGACCTCCAGCAGCCGCAGCGCCGACAGGTCGGTGATGCCGTGCCGCGCGAACAGGCCGAGCATCGCGCGCTGCCGCTCGTGCACCATCTGCCACACCTCGGGCCGCAACAGGCTGTAGCGGTCGCCCACGTGGCGGCGCGCGTARCGCTGCGCGACCTGATCCGGCTCATGCGTCATGCAGACCTCCCCGGCAGTGCCTCGAGAAAGCGCCGCGCCAGCACCGGGTAGCTGTGGTTCTCGACGACGAACTGCCGTCCGCGCTCGCCCATCGCGCGCCGCGCCACAGCACCGGCTGACATCAAGGCGCGCAGCCCCTGCGCCACCGCCGCGGCGTCTTCCGGCGCCACCGTCATGCCGCAGCCGGCCTCGGCCACCGGATCGTTGCCGGCTTCCACCGAATGCAGCACCGCGCAACCGGCCATCATGTAGTCCATCAGCTTGTTCGGCGCGATGCCGAAGCGGTAGATCGGCGTGCGTTGCCAGCCGATGTAGGCGATGTCGACCTCGCGCAGCAGCGCCGGGATCTGCGCCTTCGGCACCGGCGGGAACGGCGCGACGTGGCGCAGCGATTCGTCCGCGACGCGCTGCGCAAGGCGCGGCTTCTCCATGCCGTCGCCGACCAGCACGAACGAGACCGGCTCGTCGCGCAGCAGCGCCGCCGCATCGAGCAGCACGTCGAGTGCGTTCGGCAGCCCGTGCGAGCCCGCGTAGCCGACGACGGCGCGGCCCTGCGCCTTCTGCGCGGCGATGTGCGAAGCGATGGCAGCGTCCAGCGGCGCCGGCTCGCCGGCCCAGTCGTCCGGCGAGATGCCGTTCGGGACGATGTGCAGCTTGCGCAGGTCCAGCCCGTGCGCACCCATGTGGCCGGCCACCTTCGGCAGCATCGAGACCACGACGTCGGCATCGCGGTACGCATCGTCCTCGGCCTTCTGGCACAGCAGCGCGAACGGATGCCGCGGCGACATGCCCGACAGCTCGATCGGCGACAGCGGCCACAGGTCGTGCACCTCGAACACCAGCGTCGCCTTCGCGCGCCGCGCAATGCGCCGTGCAACCCACATGTCCATCGGGTAGGTGCTGGAGGCGATCACCACGTCGGGCCGGAAGCGCTCGACCAGCGCCGGCGTCTCGCGCCACAGCCGCACCAGGAAAGCCGCGATGTTGCGCACCCGGCCGATGCCGTTGCCGCCGTAGCGCGGCGCCGGCAGCCAGCGGTAGGCGATGCCATCGATCGTCTCGTCCAGCGGCACGGCAGCGACCTCCGGCTGCCGGCTGCGCACGTGCGACTGCGAGGCCGCGACGATCTGCACCCGGTGCCCGGCGCGCACCCATTCGCGCGCCAGGTAGTACGGCCGGAACTCCATGCCGTGGCGCGGCGAGCCCGCGTAGTGGTTGATCAACAGGATGTTCAACGCAGCAACTCGTCGTAGAAGGCCAGCAGCGCCCGCTCGGCCTGCGGCCAGTTGAACACCTCGTCGACCGCGCGCCGGCCCGATTCGCCCATCGCGCGCACCCGGTCCGGCGCATCGCGCAGCAGCCGGATCGCGTCGGCGATCGCGTTCGGGTCGAGCGGGTTCACGCACAGCCCGCAGCCGTGCACCTCGACGATCTCGCGCCACTGCGGGAAGTTCGACGCAATCACCGGCAGCTGCGCCGACATGTACTCGAACATCTTGATCGGCAGCGAATCCAGGTAGCTCGGCATCGGCTGCAGCGTGACCAGCCCGGCGAACGAACGCGCCATCACGTCGCGCACCTGCGCCCGGCCGACCTGGCCGCGGTAGTCCACCTGCGCCCAACCGGGCAGCGCGCGCAGCTCGGCCTCGAGCGCCGCATCCTCGAAGCGGCCGCACAGCAGCAGCGTCACGCCCGGCACCTGCGGCAAGGCCAGCACCATCTCGCGCGCACCGCGCGTGCGCGTGATGCCGCCGACGTAGCAGACGATGTTCCCGCGCGGCTGCGGTGCAGCCGCCACCGCGAGCTCGTCGAGGAACGGGAAGTTGCTGACGTTGGCCGCGCGCCGCGCCAGCGGCGCGAAGCGCGCGGTGATGTGCGGCGTCGCGCCGACCACGCCCGACAGCTGCCGCACCCGCCAGTTCTCGTAGCGCTCGAAGGCCCGCGACAAGGGCGCGCGCAGCGCCGCGGGAATCCATTGCTTGGTCAGGATCTGGCGCGGCACGTCTTCGTGCGCGTCGTAGACCGCGACGATGCCGCGGCGTGCCAGCGCGGCGCCGACCGGCAGCAGCTCCGGGTCGTGGAAGTGCACCAGCGCCGGCTGCAGGGCGAGCACGCGTTGCAACGCGAGCCTCGGCTGGCGGCGCATGCGCGCGAGGCGGCCGGCCGGCGGCGTGCCGATGTCGACGATGCGCACGCCGTCGACCTGTGCATCGCCGAGCCCGTCGCCGACGACCTGGACCACCTCGTAGCCGGCACGCGCGAGCGAGCGGCATTCCTTGTGGAAGATGCGGATGTCGTCGCGCGGGTGCACGGTCGTCAGGTGAACGATGCGCGGCATCATGGAGCTCGGCCTTCCAGGCGCGCATGCAGCGCGATGAATTGACGGATGTTGCCTTCGAACATCGCCTTGTCGCGGATCAGCTGGCGGTTGAACGGCTTCCCGCCGCGCGCCCAGCTGCCGGTGTCCCAGGTGTCGATCGCGCGCAGCAGCACGTCATCGAGCCGCGCGAGGTCGGCCACCAGCAGGCCGTTGTGGCCGTCGGTCACCCATTCGCGGTTGGCCGGCAGGTCGCTCAGCACCGGCAGGCAGCCGGCGGCCAGCGACTCCAGCAGGCTCACCGAGGTGCCATCGGATTCCGGCACGCTGACGAAGACGGCCGCACGGCGGTAGCTGCGCGCGAGCGACTGCGCATCGAGCATGCCGGTGAATTCGACGCGCGCCGCGATGCCCAGCGTGTCGGCCATGCGGCGCAATTCGTCGGTCTGCGGGCCGGCGGCCGCGACCTCCAGCTGCCAGCCGGCGCAACGCTGCGGCAGCCGCGCAAAGGCCTGCAGGATCGCGTCGATGCGGTACAGCGGCTTGTGCAGCCGGCACGACAGGAGGCGCCGCTCGGCCTGCACGCCCGGCAGCGCCGGCGGCTCGTCGATGCCGAGCGGGATCCATTCGCGCAGCGTCGCCGCGGCCTCGGGCGCCAGCGCAGCTGCGGCCGCGAGCAGCACCTGCGCATCGGCCGTCCAGGCCTGCGCACCGCGCAGCGCGCTGCGCACCAGCCAGCGGTGGAAGGCGCTGCGCGACGGCAGCGTCAGCACGTCGGAGCCCCACAGCGTCAGCACCAGCGGCACGCCGGTGCCGCGTGCCGCACGGGCGGCGTGCCAACCGACGCTGTTGGCCTGGTGCGCGTGCAACACGCGCGGCGCCCAGCGCTTGATCAGCCGGCGCAGGCGGTACGGCGCGTCCAGCCGCTTGATCGACAGGTCGATCTGTTCACGCGCCAGCAGCAGCGGATGCGGGTCGATCTTCAACTCGCCGTGCGTCGCGAGCACCACCGGCTGGCCGGCGGCGAGCAGCCCGCGCGCCATCCGCGCGACGTGGATCGATGCGCTGCCGACCAGCAGCACCGGCGCCGTCATGCACCGCTCCGCACGAAGACGAACAGCTGCGTCGGCGACGCCGGCTGCGCGAGGAACTCGGTGTCGGCATCGGCCGCGGCATTCGCGATGCGCGTCAGCATCGCCTGCGCACCGGGCAGCTTCCACCCCGCCAGCCGCGACAGCAGGCGCACCACGAAACGCTTGCGGTACGCGGCGAAGGCCGGGGTCGGGCACTCGGTCGGGTGGTAGAAGCCGCGGCGCGACTGCAGCGTCAGCCCGGCCCGCGCGAACGCGTCGACCAGCGCCGCGCGCGTGCGGCGCTTCAGGTAGCCGCCATCGCGCGTCTCGTCGGCCAGCGTCTCCAGCACGATCATCCGGCCGTCCGGCTGCAGCGCGTCGGCGCAGCGCTCCAGCAGGGCCTGCAGCTCGCCGTCGTCGACCACGTGCTGCAGCACCGTGATGCTGAGGATCAGGTCGTAGCGCTGCGACCACACCGCCTGCGCGATCGGCTCGTAGCGGATGGCGGTCGACGGATGCTGCCGCGCCGCGCGCAGCAGCGCGTCGCGCGACAGGTCGTGCCCGACGACGCGTTGCGCGCGGGTGGCGAGCAGCGCGCAGAAATCGCCGACGCCGCAGCCGTAGTCGAGCGCGGCGGCCATCGGCTTCAGCAGCCAGCTCACGGCCTTCAGCCGCAGCCGCTGGTCGTAGGCATAGGTAGCCGCATCGGACCAGCCGGTGTGCCCGTAGCGCCGCACGCGCTGGCTCCAGAAGGCTGCACTGCTCATGGGGTTTGCCTCATTGCCGCGAGCCGGTGCAGCCACACGCCGTACGCCAGCAGCACCACCGATGACGCGCCAGATTGCAGCGCGAGCGCCGTCGTGATGTCCCACTTCCATGCCCAGGCCAGCACGTAGGGCAGCAGCATCGACACCTGGTAGGCCACGCCGAACGCGAGCGCCCGCCCCTGCTGCCCGACCACCAGCGGCAGCTGCGACAGCGGCGAGGTCAGGAAGCTCAGCACCATCCACGGCGTCAGCAGCCGGGCCTGCGCGCCGGCCTCGCGCCATTCGGCGCCGAAGGCCCACGCGAACAGGTCGGGCGCGAACAGCATCAGCGCGATGAACGGCAGCGCGAACAGCGCGAGCTTCGACGTCGTGCGGCGCGCCAGGCCCGCCAGGTCGCCGCCCTCGTTCCACAACTGTGCCGCGCGCTGCTGGAAGACCTGCCCGACCGAGGCACCGAGCATCGCCAGCGGCGTGCGCGCGATGCGCAGCGC
>NZ_JBFUCB010000449.1:0-5158 GCF_056405435.1 Rhizobacter sp. P1_G5
AGTCACTTTCATTTGTCTTGCCAAATGAAAGTAACCAAAGCAAAGGCGCCTGAAAACCATACGGTTCGTTCAGTCTCGCTTCGGACAACACTGACACTTCGGCTGCACATCCCCGTTCATTGGGATTGTTGTTCTCCCGTGCCCCTCGTCTCGCTCGCTTCGCATCGCATCGTCTCGCGCCTGCGCTCGCCATGTGTCTTGGCGAAGCGCAGCGAGCCGGGTGGAGAAGAACGGCCAACAATCCCGTTGAACGTGGATGTGCAGCCGAAGTGGCAGTGTTGTCCGCAGCGTGAAGAACGAACCGTGGGTGTTGTATTGAAGCCCTTTGCTTTGGTTACTTTCATTTGGGCTTCAAATGAAAGTGACTCGCCCGCCGGGGCGAGACCCGGCCCCTCGCCCGGGCAGGGCAAAAGAAAACGGACCCCGAAGGATCCGTTGAAAGCACTTTTCAGCGCCAGGAGGAGATCAAGAAAACAAAAGTCGCTAACTCACACTACCCAGGGAAAAACAGAAATCGTTGAGAGCTTATCGACCGCCTTGCGGCCGACTTGAGCGCACAGGCGCTCAGTGCATCTGGATGCCACCGCTGGCCTTGCCCTTGCCAGCACGTGCCGGCGGGTTGCACAGGCCGCACACGTAGTGCTTCGAAATCTCGTGCGGGTGGCTGACGAAATGGCCGCCGCACTTCGAGCACTTGGTCATCGTCAACATGCCGTTGTCGACGAACTTCACCAGGCGCCAGGCGCGGGTCACCGACAGCAGCGCTTCCAGGCCCTGTGCCTGGGTCTGCTCGGAGTACAGCTGGTAAGCCTTGATGACGGTGTCGATCTCGTCCATCTCGGCCACCTTGTTCAGGTATTCGTGGATGTTCAGGAACAGCGAGGCATGGATGTTGGGCTGCCAGGTCATGAACCAGTCGGTGGAGAAAGGCAACTGACCCTTGCTCGGCGACTTGCCGGAGACTTCCTTGTACAGGCGCAGCAGGCGCTCGTAGGACAGGTCGGTTTCAGATTCCAGAACCTGCAGGCGAGCACCCAGGTTGATCAGCGTGACAGCGCGTTCGATCTGCTTGGCTTCGGTCAGGATGCTCTTGGTGCGGGTCATGTCTCTCTCCGGAATCTTGTGTGGTGTGGCAGTTTTTCGGCAGTCGCGAAGCTCAGGCGGCTTCGTGGTGGCGGCCAGCCATCAGGATGCTGGCGTGCAGGCGGCTCGTCGTGTCGTTCGAGGCAGCCTTGCCGTGGTTGGTCAGCAGACCCCAGACCAGGTCGTCGTCCATGCGGAAACGGCACAGCAGCGTGTTGCTGGCAGCCACCTTCATCATCTGCGCCGGCGTCAGCAGACCGATCAGGGAAGCGCTCTCGTCGCTGATGCCCAGGCGGTACAGCGCTTGTTCGCGGTCGCTGCGGATCAGGCTCTGGGCCAGCATCAGGTACGACAGATTGGCTTCACGGATTTCGGTCAGGATTTGGTCGGCGTTCATGTCTCGTTCCTTGGTGTTCGTTGCGGGTTACTTGCTACTTGTCTCAACGTGGAACGAATTGTGAAGACGCAAGATGGACCCAAACATCAGGTCAGTTCTGTCGCTTGAGTCCAGCTTCTTCCATGGCCCCTGTCAGGCAAATTCCTACACGGCTGCCGGGGAAGCTGAAGCGCGAACGCAAGTGCTTGTCGCAGAAAGAAAAAAGACCGCCTGGGCGGTCTTTTCCGGTAGGTCAAGAGGGTTTTTCAGGCGGGTTTCACGCCGAAAGGGCTGCCAGGTCGGCCGCGTAGGCGTCGGACATGTCGTCCGGCAGCGCGAAATCGGCCCGCATCACCCGGGCGGTGGTGCGCTCGCGCAGCGAGGTCTCCACCTTGGCCAGCACGACGCGCATGAAGGCAGCGCGCTCCTTCGGGCATTCGCGCAGCGCGTCGTCGAGGTAGTGGAACTGCGCCAGCTGGAAGCGGTGCTCGAACCAGCCGAGGTACCAGAACCAGTCGGTGTAGTAGAGCCACGATTTCTCGTTCAGCGCGCGCAGGTGGGTCGGGTCCTGCCAGGCCGTCGCCGCGTGCTCGTACGGCACCTCGATGACGAACTGGCCGCCGGTCTTCAGCAGCGCCAGGCAGTTGCCCATCAGCGTCGGCAGGTCGGGCACGTGCTCGAGCACGTTGTTCGCGAAGATCATGTCGACGCTGTCCTCGGCCAGCAGCACATTGCCGCCGTACGACGAACTGGCCCGGTGCGGCCATGGCACCGGCTGACCGAGGTCGAGCACCAGGTCGGGCTGGGCGCGCTCGAGGATGTCGATGTTGAACCAGCCGGGCTTGTAGTCCTTGCCCGAACCGAGGTTGATCCGAGTCGGCCGCCATGGCTCCTGCGGCCGGCGCTCCTGGTGCACGCGGGCGTAGCCGACCGCGAACGCCATGATGTCGGCATAAGCCTCGAGCGGGTCGGTGGCCTCGAAGCGCTGCAGCTGCGCGCGCGCAGCCTCGTGGAACGCCGGGGTGCCGAAGTGCGAACCGAAGACCTCGTCGAGGCTGGCTTCGTCGAACCAGGTCACGCAGTCCTCGAAGGCGGCATGCGGGCGCGTCTGCGGCCGGCGTTCGGACAGCACCGGCGTGCCCAGCGACAGGCAGTGCGACACCCGGGCCTGCTCGAAGCGGCTGGCCGGGTAGAAGTGCAGGTTGACGACCGCCTTCGCCTGCAGGATCAGCTGGTCGCGCTCCGGACCGTACAGCGGCTGCTCGAAGCGCGTGACGCGCCGGCCGGTGGCCTCGATGCGCTGCAGCATCTCGAGGCGGCGCGGGTTCAGCGCGCCGATGAACAGCAGGTCGATCGGGCGCTCTTCCAGCGGCAGCGTCTGTACCGGCTTCAGGTAGGGCGCGAACAGCAGCGGGAACATCGGCACGTCGTCGGCATGGTCGGTGTAGGCGGCGATGTTGTCGGCGTCGTACTCGACGACCGCCGAGCCGCGCAGCAGCGCCAGGTAGTCGCCGCCGACCGGCGCGCCGTCGCGGCCGAGCTGCTCCAGGTTCACGAACACGCAGGTGTAGCGCTCGCGCGCCGCGGCGTCGAAGCCGAGATGGGCACCGAACACGAAGTTGATCGCGTCATGGCGCAGCCGGTTCTTCGCGAGGCTCACCTCGGCGCCCATGCGGCGGAACTGGTGGCGGAAGTAGCGGGCCTGGTCGAGGAAGCCGAGCGAATGCACGTAGCCTGCGGGCTGCATGATGCACAGGTGGATGGCGGGCAGCTCGATCGTGCTCATGCGGAGGCTCCTTCGGCGTGTTGCGGGGCGAGGGCGATGTGGTCGGGCGGCAGCCCCTGCGACCAGCGCTCGGCCATCGCCCACAGCAGGCGGCCGAAATCGCGGGTCCAGGTGTCGCTGTCGAACAGCGGCGCGCTGTCGCGGGCTGCGATCAGGTGGTCGCGCAGCGCCTGGCGCGCGCCAGCGTCACCGGCCAGCTCGAGGATGCGCGCCTCGTAGTCGGCGATCGTCGGGCAGGCCAGTTGCGGCAGGCCGACCGCATCGAGCAGGCTGGCGGCCACGCGCGATGCGAAGGTCTCGCCGRCATACGTGACGACCGGCAGCCCGGCCCACAGCGCATCGCTGGCGGTGGTGTGGCCGTTGCACGGCCAGGTGTCGATGAAGAGGTCGGCGAGCGCCAGGCGGCTCAGGTGCTCGCGCAGCCCGATCTTCGGGGCGAACACCAGGCGCTGCGGATCGATGCCGCGCGCGGCGGCCTCGGCGCGCAGTTGTGCCGGCGAGTGGTCGTTCCATTGCAGCAGCCACAGCACGGCATCCGGCAGGCGGTGCAGCAGGCGGCACCAGACGTCGAACACCTCGGGCGACAGCTTGAACGGCTGGTTGAAGCCGCACAGCACCAGGGCGTCGTCGGGCAGACCGGCCTGCGCGCGGCTGTACGGGCCGGGCAGCGGCCGCTGGCGGTCGTTCGGCTGGTAGCAACCCGGCATCAGCGCGAGCTTCTCGCTGAAGTGGGCGGCGTTCGCGAGCGGCGAGACGATCGCATCGCCGACGAAGTAGTCGATGCCGTCGGCCGGCGCCGCGCCGGTCGTGCCGGGGAAGCCGAGGAAGCTGAGCTGCACCGGTGCCGCGCGGTGGCCGAAGATCGCGAGCCGCGCATCGCGCGTGTGACCCTTCAGGTCGACCAGCACGTCGATCTCGTCATGCCGCACTTGCTGCGCGACCTCCAGGTCGCTGCGCTTCGCCACGTCGACGAAGCGGCCGGCGTTGCGCAGGCGCGCGCGCATCGGGCTGCCGTCGTCCGGACCGTGCGAATACAGCGTGATGTCGAAGCGGCTGCGATCGAGCTTCTCGAACACCTCGGCCATCAGGATCGCGGTGGCGTGCTGGTGGAAGTCGGCCGAGACGAAGCCCACGCGCAGCCGTGCGGGCAGCGGGCGCGGCGCGACGGGCGCGAAGGCTTCCACGCGGCGCGTCTGGAAGCGCCAGCACGAACGAGCGACGCGTCGCTGCGCGACCGGGTCGCCGGTGACCGTGACCTGCGCGAACACCGAGGCCCAGCTCGCGGCGTCGTCGGGCAGCGCATCAGCCAGCCGCTGCAGTGCGGCGACGTCGGCCTGCGCGTTCTGCCAGCGGCACAGCTCGCGCTCGACGAAGGCGAGCAGGCCCTGCGCGGCCAGGTCGCCCTGGCCGAGGCCGAGGACCAGCGCGGTGCGAAAGCATTCGGTCGATTCCTGCTTCATGCCCAGCGCGTTGAACGACAGGCCCAGGCGGTAGTGCGACAGCGCATGGTCGACGTTGCGCGACAGCGCCTCGAACAGCGCGGCGATCGCGGCCTGGTGCTGCCCGGCATTGAACAGCGCTTCACCGAGGTTCTGGTAGTACTCGGCGCCGCGCGGCGTCTGCTCAGGCTGCTGCTGCAGGCAGTTCGCGGCCTCCGCGTAGCGGTGCTGCGCACTCAGGCAATCGGCCGCGATCATGCGGGCCAGCGCATCGTCGGGCTTCAGCGCGAGCGCCGATTGCGCGCTGCGCAGCGCCTTGTCGTGCGTGCCGTTCTTCATCTGCGCGCGTGCGAGGTTCAGCAGGTAGACGGTGTCGCGTGGGTTGCGTTCGCTCGCGCGGTGGAAGGCGTGCTCGGCCTTCGCCCAGTCGCCGGCCTTCGCGTGCGCCAGGCCTTCTTCCCAGTCGCGCTGTGC
>NZ_JBFUCB010000450.1:0-5104 GCF_056405435.1 Rhizobacter sp. P1_G5
AACGCACAGTCTCCCCAGGTCAGGAACGTCGTGCTGGTGCATGGCGCCTTCGCAGATGGCTCGGGCTGGCGTGGCGTCTACAACGAACTGACCAAGCGCGGCYATCAGGTCACCATCGTCCAGAATCCGCTGACCTCGCTGGCCGACGATGTGGCCGCAACCAAGCGCGCGTTGGCACTCCAGAACGGTCCGACGATCCTCGTCGGCCACTCCTGGGGCGGCACCGTGATCACCGAGGCCGGTGTCGACCCGAAGGTCGTCGGCCTCGTCTACGTGTCGGCGCTGTCGCCCGACGCCGGTGAGACGACGAGCGAGCAGTACACCGGGTTCTCGGCCCCCGATTTCGTCATCGACGTCCAGGCCGACGGGTACGGCTTCGTCAACCGTGACAAGTTCAAGATCGGGTTCGCTGGCGATGCCACCGATGCGGACGTCGCGTTCCTGCGGGACTCGCAGGTGCCGATCAACATGTCGGTGTTCGGCACCAAGCTCACGCAGGCTGCGTGGCGGACCCGGCCGAGCTGGGCTGTCATCGCGACCGACGACAAGGCCTTCGACGTGCGGATGCTGCACAAGATGGCCAAGCGGATCGATGCCACCGTGACCGAGGTGAAAGCCAGCCACGCGGTCTTCATGACGCAGCCGAAGGCGGTCGCTGCCGTGATCGAGCGAGCCGCTCAGGACGCGGCGCGCAAGTCTCGCTGAGACCCGCCGCCCGCCAGCTGCTCGCTCGGCAGGCTGCGCAACAGCATCAGCAGGGCCGCTTCCAGATCCTGCTGGAAGCGATAGCGCAAGGCCGCCAGCTCGGGCAGCTCGATCACTTCGGCCGCGACCTGGGCCGGGTGGCTGAGCGGCCAGAGCCCGATGAGCAGCGGCAGGGCCAGGTGGATGCAACGCTCGAAGCTGGCTGCCGCGATCGACGGCACACAGGCGTGAAAGTCGAGCGCGGTCTCCTTGCGCACGGCCAGCAGGCCATGCTTGAACTCGACCATGCGCCCGGCGGAAATGTTGTGCTCGAGGATCGACGGGAAGATGCTGGTGAGCCGGCACAGCAGCGGGCGCGCCGCCACGGTGGCCGCGAACGCCCGCGCGATGTGCTCGACGGTTCCTGCGCGCTTGCGGTCCCGCCCCAGCGCTTTGCGCAGTTCGGCACGCCACACGACGAACTCCTCGACCAGCACATCCAGCAAGACGGCTTCGCTGCTCTCGAAGTACCGGTAGACGTTCGACTTGGTCATCCCGGCGCGCCGCGCCAGTTCGTTGATGCCCAGGTCATGCACGTCCGGCATGTCCAGCAGCAGCGCCTTCGCGGTGTCGAGCAGGTGGCGGCGGCGCTCCTCCTTCTGTTCGGGGGAGCGCGCGCGCAGGTACGGGGAGGGAGGGCTCATCGAGATCGTCGCTGGCAGGGATTTGCACGGGAAGGGGCTTGCGCAAGAGACCGATGGTCTGCTACATTGGAGACCATCAGTCTTCTAACGCTCGCAGCATAGCAAGGAAACACCATGGACATGAATGGCAGGACGGCGCTCGTGACGGGTGCTTCCTCGGGCATTGGCAAGGCCACCGCCGAGCGGCTGTCGACGGCGGGTTTCAAGGTCTACGGCACCAGCCGGCGCGGCGCCCACGCAGACCCGCAGTCCTTCGAGATGCTGTCGCTGGACGTGACCAGCGACGAATCCGTCGAGGCCGCCGTGGCGCAGGTGCTGCGCAGGGAGGGCCGCATCGACGTGCTCGTGAACAACGCGGGGTTCAGCACGGCCCCGGCCGGCGCGGAAGAGAGTTCGATGGCGCAGGCCCGGTCGATCTTCGAGACGAACTTCTTCGGGATTGCCCGGATGACCCGCGCCGTCGTGCCTCACATGCGGCGCCAACGCAGCGGTCGCATCGTCAACATCGGCTCCATCTTCGGCTTCCTGCCGGCGCCCTACATGGCGCTCTATGCCGCCACCAAGCACGCGGTCGAAGGCTATTCGGAATCGCTCGACCATGAGCTTCGCACGATGGGCGTGCGGGTCTCGGTGGTCGAGCCCGCGAATACCAGGACGCAGTTCGAGGCGAACCTGCTCGAACCCGACGCCAAGCTCGACGAGTACCGCGACGTTCGCGCGGCCGTCGGCAAGCGGCTGACCGAGCTGATCGACGAGGCAGACGAGCCGGCGGTGGTGGCCGAGACCGTGCTGAAAGCGTCGATCGCGGCCCACCCGAAGCTGCGCTACACGGCCGGCGGCCGCGCCGGCTTCCTGCAGTTGCTTCGCACCTTCGCACCGGCCGGCATGGTGGACGCCGGCATTCGCAAGAACCTGCGTCTCGCGGCGTGAGAACCATGAAAGCATTCGTTCTCCATCGATACGGCAAGAAGGGCGCATTGGAACTGGCAGAGGTGCCGATTCCGGAGCTGCGCGACGACGAGGTCCTGGTCCAGGTCCATGCCGCCGGCGTGAACCTGCTGGACTCCAAGATCAGGGACGGCGAGTTCAAGCTCATCCTGCCGTATCGCCTGCCGCTCATCCTCGGCCACGACGTGGCCGGGGTGGTCGTCAGGATCGGCCCGCGCGTGCGGCAGTTCAAGGTCGGTGATGAGGTCTGTGCGCGGCCGGACGACTTCCGGATCGGCAGCTTCGCTGAATTCGTGCCCGTCAAGGAAGCTTCGCTGGCGCTCAAGCCGCGAGGGCTCACGATGGAAGAAGCTGCTTCCATCCCGCTGGTGGCCTTGACGGCGTGGCAGGCCCTGGTCGTGAAGGCCGGCTTGAAGAAGGGGCAGAAGGTCTTCATCCAGGCCGGCTCCGGCGGCGTCGGCACCGTGGCCATTCAACTGGCCAGGCATCTCGGCGCCACCGTGGCCACGACGACGAGCTCGGCCAATGTGGATCTCGTGAAACGCCTGGGCGCCGACATCGTCATCGACTACCGGAACCAGGACTTCGAGGATGTCCTGYGCGACTGCGACGTGGTGCTGAACAGCCAGGACGGCAAGACGCTCGCAAAGTCCCTCCGCGTGCTCAAGGCCGGCGGGAAGCTCGTCTCCATCTCCGGGCCGCCCGATCCCGATTTCGGCACGGAGATCGGGGCACCCTGGTTCGTGAAGCTGGCCATGCGGCTGCTGAGCTCGGGCGTGCGGCGACAGGCGAAGCGCCGTGGGGTCGGCTACTCGTTCCTCTTCATGAGAGCGAACGGGAGCCAGTTGCGCGAGATCACGCGGCTCTTCGATGCCGGCGTCATCCAGCCGGTGGTGGACCGGGTCTTCCCGTTCGAATCGACCAACGAGGCGATGGCGTATGTCGAAGCGGGCCGCGCGAAGGGCAAGGTCGTCGTCAAGCTCCGGTGAGCGCGACATCCTGGGTTCCGTTGCGGGCATCTGTGTTATCGTTGATATCAATGAATTGATACCACTGATATCGGGCCTCACGCCCAGGAGATCCAGATGCCGCTGCCTTTCGTCGCTCCTGCCGCGAAGACCGCGAGTCCCTTCACGTCGTTCCGACCGGACCACGTGGGCATCCGCGTCGACGACATCGATGCGGCCATCGCCTGGTACACGAGCACCCTCGACTTTCGCGTGATGCACTCGATGGCGCTTGGCGAGCGCAGGTTCGTCTACCTGGCGCCTGCGGTTCACGACGACTTCTGGATCGAGTTGCTCGGAGGGCAGGAGTCCTTGCCGCGTCCGTCGCGGGGCGATGTCAGGGTGGCCGGCTGGGATCACGTCTGCCTGCGAGTCGACAACGCCGACGACACCGTCGAAGCGCTGCGCCGCCGTGGCGTGAACATCGTGCGGGACCCCTTCGACGTTCCGCCCATCAGTCACCGCATCGCCTTCTTCACCGACCCGTGGGGGAACCTGTTCGAGTTGTTCCAGCGCATTGGGGCGGTCGCGTGAAGGATGAATCCCGCACACGCATCGTTGCCGCCGCCATTCAACTGCTGGCCGAGGGCGGCGGCGACGCCGTGACCACGCGTGCCGTTGCCGCGGCGGCAGACGTGCAGGCGCCGGCGATCTACCGGCTCTTCGGCGACAAGGAGGGCCTGCTCGACGCCGTTGCGGAACAGGCGCTGGCCGACTTCGTCGCCAGGAAGCGAGCCGACAAGTCCGGCGTGGACCCCGTCGAGTCGCTCCGCAAGGGCTTCATGGGCTACACGTCATTCGGGCTGGAGAACCCCGAGGTCTTCGTGCTGATCTACGGCCGGCCCGGTCGCACGTCGAAGGCCGCGGTGGCGGGGCTGGCGGTGCTGCGCGACAGGATTCATGCGATCGCCCTGGCCGGCCGGCTGACGGTGAGTGAAGAGCGCGCGGTCGACCTCTGCCACGCGATGGCAAAGGGCACGGTGCTCGAGATGCTCGGCAGGGCCCCCGAGGCGCGTCGCGGCATGGCCGAGGCGGCCCGCGACGCGGTCCTGGGCGCCATCCTGAAGGACGCCCCGGTGAAAGACTCCGGCGTGGCTGCGGCGGTCTCGACGCTGCGTGCGCACCTGGCCGACCTGCCGGGACTCACCGCGGGCGAGAAGCAGCTCATGCACGAGTGGCTCGTGCGGGTCGCCGACCCGGCGCCCCGACAGGCGCCCACGGCAGGTCACGGTGCCGCGCGCCGCACGTAGGCGTCGCACCAGCCCTTGGCCGCCACCAGCTTGCGCGGGAACAGGGTGCACTCCGACCAGGCCTGGGCCGGCACGCGGTACAGCGCGCAGTTGTCGCAGGTGCTGCCGGCGGTGAACTTCGGATAGACCCGGCGGTCGACGCGCGCCGCGTCCTCGACGTAGCCCACCGCCTTCGCGTGGGGATCGCGCTCGTCCAGGTGCGGGAAGGTCGACGGGTCCGGTGGCGGCACCGGCTTCGGCTTGGCGTGCGCCGCCGGGAACCACAGCGCGGCGCCCACCGGCACCAGCCGGATGAAGCGACGCCGCGTGCAGGCGGGTGTGCCGCCGCGCGCGGCTTCGAGGTGGGTCTGGGTGGGCAGCGCCATGCGGTCTCCAGCGCAAGGGTCATCGAGCGGATCCATTGTTCGGTGCACTGCGGCGCCGCGATTTGACCCACGTCAATCGCGGGCCGCGGCACGCAGCTCGAGGTAGCCGCCCGCGCGGAACACCGTCAGCCGCGTGCCCGCCACCG